>DULO01000021.1 GCA_012840345.1 Candidatus Fermentithermobacillaceae bacterium | reverse complement strand
ACGATCTCCCGCCTGGTCTCAAAGGGTCCCAAGCAGGAAGGTATGTCTACGATCGCAGCGCAGTCAGAGTCTCCCATCTCGCTATGCTCACCCTTTCCGTTTTCGGCTCACGTCCAACCCCTTACCATAGCCCAGCATGGTTCAGGCTGACCACATGAACAGGACACTGTCCCAACTCCGGATTCCTGCTGATGCCTAGCCGTACAGTACTTCTGCGACGTCATCCAAGCCGAGCTGCTGCAACCTTTCCTTAGTGGGCTTGCCGTCGGCGTCCCAGCCGTTGAACTCAAAGTATTCCTTGGTCATGACGTCCATATCCAGGCTGATCTCGCCCAGCGGGCCTCTCCCCTGCGGCGGGTGTCCGTAAGCCCTGCCGGGGATGCTGAAGTTCTTGTTCCACACGCCCTCGCGGATGTTGAACGCCATTCGGAGAGAAGCAACCCGAGCACCGATGGTCTCCAAGTCTGCGATTGTCATGTCCCATCCGGTGATGGCCTTCATGAACTCAAGCCAACCCTGGGCGCCCACCCGACCCGCGGCCATGGTGCACAAGCCCATGCACTGGATTGAGTGGTTATAGTTCTGGGCTTTGGCGTTTGCTTTGCCCTTGCCTTCGTACTTGTAACGCTCCACCTGCATGCCCAAGTCGAACCCCTTGATGCTTCTACCCTGGTCGTACGCGGTGGAACCTCCCTGAGTGTGCCGGCCCGGGGTGGCGTCGAGTTTGTATGAAATACCCCAGCTGGGAGCGTATCTCGGGTCGTGGGCGGGCAATTCCTGGCCGCCGACGTGGACGGCGAACTGCTCCGCTCCCTTGCCGATCTTGGCGGCAGCCCTGGCGACACCGTCCGCCAACAGGGCCCCGAGCCCTTCCCTCTTGCCGATGAGCTCGGTAAGGGCGACGATCGCCTCATGATTGCCCCAGGTGAGGTCGAGCCCGCCTGCCTGTTCCTTGGTGATGAGCCCGTGTTCGTAGCACTCCATGGCGAACCCGATGGCCGACCCGGTCGAGATGGTGTCAATGCCGTAACGGTTGCAGAGGTCGTTGACCTTGAACAGGGAGTACACGTTGTCGTTCAGCAGGTTGGACCCGAACATACCGCATGTCTCGTACTCAGGCTTATGGACTTCCTCCACAGGATACGGGCCTTCCTTTACTTGATACAATCCTCCGCACGCGACGGGACAACGCCAGCACGCGTACTTCTTAGTCTCGAACTTGATGATGTTGTCGTCGCTTATCGCTTTAGCGTTGGGGAAATCCTCGACTCCAACGCCGGACCAGTTCTTTACCGGCGAGTCGTTGCTGAACGCCGATGACGCCACGTGGTTGATGGTTCCGTACTTGCGGAAATAACGCAGGTCCGGGGTGTCAATTTCCTTCATGTATTTGACTCGGAGCGCCAATGCCGCTTTGGGATCGGCCACAGGAACTTCCATGGTGCCTTTGACCACAACGGCCTTGAGCTTCTTGGAACCCATGACGGCACCGAGACCCGACCGTCCCGCCGCCCGTCCCTTGTCGTGCATAGCCGCTGAGATCAAGGACATCTTCTCACCGGCAGGGCCGATGCAAGCGACGCGGTAGCCCGGTCCAAGCTTCTCAGCTATGGCGTCTTCTACTTCGTAAGAATCAAGTCCCCACAGGAAGCCGGCGTCCCGGAGTTCCGCCTTGCCGTCCTCGATCCACAGGTACACTGGCTTAGGAGATATCCCTGTGAAAAACACGCCGTCAAAGCCGGCCATTTTCAGGGCGGGCCCGAAGTTGCCTCCGCAGTTGGAATCTCCCCAACCGCCGGTTAGAGGCGATTTACCGCTTACAATAAAACGGCAGCCGCTAATCGCATGCGTCCCAACCATTGGTCCCGTAGTGATACCCAAGATGTTCTTAGGACCTAGGGGGTCGATGTTGGCTTCGGTACGGGAGAAAATGATCCTGGCTCCTAGGCCGTATCCACCCAGGTATTCCTTGTACAGTTGCTCATCAGGGTGTTCCTCTGTGATCGTACCGTTGGTGAGGTCGACAAAGAGGATGCGTCCGGTGTTACCGTACATAGTCTCACTCCCTAGAGTTTCTTCCATTCTATGATACCTGTTCGGGACAAGCGTTGATCGGACAGAAAGTGCCACAAAAACCGCAGGGTTTTGTGCATTTCTCGTCCGGTCTCGTACACCAGACTGATTTGGAAGGACTCCAATCCACCCGGGTTGAAACCCACTTCCTTAGAGGAGGAGAGGAGGGGCCAAACATGAACAACCACAAAACTGTGGAGGTTTCCGACAAAATCCTGGTGTTTTCCGATTCCGACGGACGGGTGAATTCGGTAATCATACTCGGCAAGCAAGGTACCGTGGTCGTGGATACTCAGGTTACTTTAGAACACGGCAGGGCGCTCAGAGATTTCGCGAAAGAAATGTCAGCAGGAAGACCGCTCGGCGAACCGGGCCCCAAGTCCATACTGCTTAGGCAAAGGGACTGGCTGGAAACCTTCCTGGACATAGCCCATCAAAGCAGAAGAGCGGGTCTAAGCGCTGAAGCGGCGGCAGACAAGGTAATAGCCGACCTAAGAGCCGACCCCGCCCGCAAGCAAGTGATTATAGCAGGCATACGCAACGTTTGGTCCGGAAGCCAGTAGCGCTAGATTCGCGGGTCCACCTGGGCAATCAGGGCACTTAGGGCGATCGGGGCGAGCGGACCAATCGGGGTGATCGGGGCAATCGAGGCGAACTGGGCAATCGAGGCGTTCGGGGTAATCCGACTCGCGCAAAGGCATGCCGCCTAATCGGGTTTCCTCCTTAACTCTGTAAACTAGACACACTGGGCTTCGCTTGCTTTGACAGTCTCAGCCCTGCTTTGACTTGATGTCAGCCGTAAACGCATCAAAACGAAGCACTCTGCCTTGCGACAACGCACCGATTTGAAGCAAGGTCACGTTTTCAAAACCTATTCGGTCAGAAATCCGAACACCGCTGCTTTTGTTTGCGCTTCATCAAGCCAAGACCGCTTCCCCCTGCGCCTCATCATCACACACTCATCCTTCTGTGCGCCTAATCACTGCGAGCCCGCTTCAAATCAGTGCGTTCGCCTTTTTGCGCTTCGGGCATGTCTCCCAAAGTGCCGGACTCCGCATCGATTTGAAGCATTCCGGCACTAAGGCCGCCCGCCCCCGCGCCTCATCACCGTCGGCGTGCTCGATATCGTGGCACACAGCATATACGACATACATGAATAGGAAATATGGAAGTTAAGGGATCGGCAGAAAGGGACGACCGGAGGCTGTGGACGCAAACAACTCAAAGATGAAACCTCATCCTCACGCTGACAACCGAACCGGTGCACTATCCTATTCGCGCCAACGAAGTACGCCTACGCGATCCACGATGACAATCGGTGCATGATTGCAGCGACCTCCGCTCGCGTAGCAGTACCTTTGAGGTCTAGACGGCCGCCCGGTTTCCCTTGGATGATTCCGGCCCAAACTGCGTTATCGAACCAGCCGGCGAAAACATGACCGTCCCGCTCAGGTACGGGACGCACAACCGGGGTAGTCCGGTCAACTGTGTATCTTACGGCGTAGTCCACTCCGGGCTCACCTGTGAGGCTCCCTCCGTTACACTCGTAGAAGATGCCGAATATTTGCGAGAGAGCATCCGCCAAGTTGCCTGCGTTGACTAGTCCCCAACCGTAGGCGATGTCAAATCCTTCGTCGCCCTTGTCCACGCAGGAAGCGCGCAGCAACTCTTTAAAGCTTTGCCCGTCAATAGCGCGGTTCGCTTGCTTCACCATGGAAGCCGTGGCGGAAACAACCGGGGCCGCGTAAGAAGTGCCGGACCCCGTGGAGTAGGACTGAGGAGTGGCATATCCCAAACTAGGACGCCGCTGCCCGGGGCGGTGACAAAGACGCTTTCGTTGCGCTGGGACTTAGGGTCCACAATTCCCGCGCTGTTGACCATGCCCACCCCGATCACGCAGTCGTAGGCGGCGGGACGAGGCTGGTTACAAAGGTGCCGTGACCTGTCCGGTCGTCGTAGGAACCATAGTGTTCCGGAAGTCCCAAAAAGCTGTACCCGCTGATCTGCCCGTAATCCAGGTCTTCGTGAGAGCGGTAGACCCCCAACCGCCGCCAGTAGCGCTCGCAAGGATGAGCAATAGCCTGCGCCCCTCACCCGTCGCTCGATAATAATGCTGTATATCGCTTTCATGGTATCCCTCCTGTGTAGAGCAAGACCGTTGCAGAAAAACCAACGCGGCCATCTTGACGCAAACCGTCCTCTTAAGTAGGACCCATCCAGCGGGATCCTGCAGCAGGACTTTCATAGCCAAACCGGGGTTTGGCTTAACGCCCAACCCCGGTCTGCTTGGATACTGAGACTAAGTCAGCGCCTTGTCAGACACCGTACATTCCCCTGACGGCGACCTGGTAAGTGCCCCTGGTAAGGCCTTCCAAAGCGAAGGTGGATTGCGACACCAGCGGGTTCGGAACGCTCTGCCAGACGAAATCCGGGCTATCCACGGGGACGAGGTCCATACCCTTCTTCTCTATTATCGCGAACTGGTAGGTATCGTTGCCGCCCTTGCCGCCTGAGGCCCTACACAGCGGTAATGGAAGTCCTATTGCCGCTAATGTCTTGAGCCTGAACCGTATACTGGCCGTTCTGGGAGACCTCCCACTCGAACTGCCAGAAACGGTTATCCGCGCTCTTAACCAGAGCGGGCGGTTCTGACCACCATCGCCATGGTCTAGCGGGAACGGCATGTCTGGTATATGATGTTGGTGGTAGTCATGGCCTGCGGGGAGGGGCAATGCCCTGAACTCAAGGGTTGGTGCAACCGCTCGCAACTATATGGTATTTCTCATAGCAATTGTTGCTCTGCGCACTGCATTAGCCCGCCCCGCTGCGGGCTTTTTAGTTTCCCCGTGGGGAGGGATGATACGTGAACGAGAGCGGAGGGCAGAGTCAAAGGAGAGTTGGCGTTGTCGCCATCGTTATCCAGGATCGCGAACATGCTGCCCCCAAAGTCAACCAACTGCTTTCGGAGTACGGCGATATCGTTGTCGGCAGAATGGGCATCCCCTATCGAGACAGGGGTGTATCGGTGATCGCACTAATTGTGGACGGCGACACCGATGTTCTCGGAGCACTGACCGGCAAGCTGGGCGGAATCCCGGGTGTAAGAGTCCGGTCGGCACTAACATAGGAAAGCATAGCATGCATAGGGAGGACCAAATAACGTGAAAATCAAACTTCAGGACGTTGTCAGGACAGGGCTTCTTGCGGCTTTGGCGGTGGCTCTTCAGTCGATGACTCTTCCCCAACCTGTTACTGGCCCCGGCATCAACGCTATCTTGTTTGTGGCGAGTGTTTATGTTGGTCCGCTTTCCGGCGCGCTCGTAGGCATCATTACGCCTTGGATGGCTCTCTTGATGGGTATCAACAAACTTGCGCCGGCGGTTCCCGTGATCATGGCCGGAAACGTCACCCTTGCCCTTGTCACAGGGTATTTCGCCAAGTTCAACCGGTATCTTGCCATGGGTTTGGCCAGCGTGCTGAAGTTCGGAGTCATGACGTTGGGCATTCGGTACCTAATGTCGACTGGAACAAAGATACCGGCCGCGGCATATACCTCCCTTACGATAACTCAGTTGGTCACAGCGCTCGGAGGGGCGGTCGTCGCGTCTCTCGTATTGGCCGCCTTGTCCAGAGCTGTCAAACAGCGGGGACAGTAGGGACCGGGTTCGTGCTTTAACCACACATGCGGTCGTCCGCTTTCAAAGAGGGCGACCGCATCCTATTTGTGCGGGCCGCCGAACGAGTGTGACCGCGCTGGTTCACGCTGTCGTAACCCCGTGACAGATTTGCCGCTCATCCGTCTAAATGGATGAGGGAGGTGTGCAGGCGATTGATGCGAAAGTCGGGGCCAGGAAACCCTTCGGCCACCCCTGGTAGTAAGGTTGATAATGACGTGCGGGCATGGTGCGAAAAGACTTGGCCCGCTGTCTACCGGTATGTCTACCGGCTCGTCCAAAACCGGGAGGAAGCCGAAGACCTTACTCAGGAAACATACTTAAGAACGGTAAGAAAGGGGTTTCCGCAGGGCAATCCACCAAGCATGGGATACCTTGCGACCGTGGCCCTGAACCTGGTCAGGGATTCTTGGAGACGGAAGAGTGTACGCGTAAACACATCTCCTCTGGAAAAAGCGGCTCTCAATGTAGCTACGGCGGAGGAAGACGCCCCTTCGGGCGATATCATCGAACTCCTATCCTGTCTCCCCGACGAATACCGGGAGGTCCTTGACCTTCGAATCATCCAAGGTTACTCACGGGCGGAAACGGCTACCCGTATGGGAAAAACCGAAGGAGCGGTGCGCGGACTGCAGTACCGCGCGTTGGTCGCCCTAAGAAAGCTTATGGACGAAAACCTCAAGGAGGTGGAGGAACGTGAGTCGCGCCAGTGACGGAAAAGATGATGCCATACCCACCGACATCGAGGACAGGATCGACGCGATGATCGACAGCCTGCGGGAAGAGCGTCGTCCCGCTGACCCGGAAAGCGCTCTGGAAAGCGAACTGTTGGTTACGGCAAAGCTTGTCAAGAGCGTTCGAAAACAGGCTGAACCCTCGCCCGATTTTGGAGAAAAGCTGGCGGCGTCAACCACCGCCCTTGCTACAGCAGCGAAAGGGAGGCATAGCGAGTTGGAAAAAGAGAAGACCGGCGGCATTCGCTCCGGTTGGAAGTCATACTCAAAACTCATAGCAGGAATCGCGGCAGCGCTGGTGCTTATCGTTACACTAACGCTGGGGCCGAAACTATGGAACAACGATGTCGCTTACGCGATGTCAAAAGCGGTCGGCAAGCTAACGAGCTATCACGGAGTCCTGCAGAAGAGCTACAAGACGTCTGACGGATCGGGGCAAGTAGTGCGAACGGTGGAAGTGTGGTCCTATGGCGACATGTACGCGACCAGGCGGGACGATGGAATCTGGACTGTCCATAACGGCGAGAAGAAATGGCAGGTTCGACCGGCCGAAATGGTTGTAGCGCTTCTTCCGGTGGCCCCGGACCCGGACCGTTCCGGGCTTGACCTACGCGAACAGGCCAAACGGGCTTTGGAATACCCCCATACGGTTGTTGGCGAGGATGTCGTCGCCGAGAGGAACACAGTGTGCATCGAAATATCGCCTCCAGGCGGTCTTCCCTATCACCTGTGGATCGACAAAGAGACGAACCTTCCGCTGCAGCTCCGCACGGCTGCCCACAACGGGATCCAAACAACCTACACTTACACCCTGTTCGAAGGTAACGCTGACATTGACCCGTCTATATTCGAGTACAAGGTGCCCGTAGGCTTCGCCGTAGTGGACGATAATCCAGGCCAATGGATCACCGCTCCGACCGAAGCCCTGGGAATCGCTGGTTTTATGCCGGTGGTGCCTGACAGCTTCATAGGCAATCCGATGGTGGCTCATCCAGGAGCTGTCCGCATCCTAGTAAACGGCGACGAAGGGGTAACCGTGATAACGCAAAAACCAGCCGAAGGTGAGTTCAAACCCGTCAACTACGCTGCCATCGGAACAGTCGCGGGCGGTCCTCTTGAGGTACTTGATGGCCGCCTGCGCTGGCAGCAAAACGGCGTGGAGATCACCGTCGAAGGCCCTGACAGCGTGGTAGTCGCCAAGCTCTTTGCTCCCGACCTGGTCATGCCCGAAGAATCGCCTGTGCGCGGCTTCGCGCCTCAAGTCGAGGTGCAGGTGGATATGGAGATAGCGGCCAACGACCAGAAGCAAGTCGACGGAGGACACAGCCCGTGGCAGCTTGATCCGGTGATGGTATCGGTGTCTTTCGTGAACCAGAAGGTATATGAGGGTACTTTCGAAGGCCCGAGTATTGGCGAGGACTTGTGCACGGTTGAGGCCAGCGATGGCGTGCGCAGCATCGTCAGCATCAACAAAGGCCCGGTCGCCAAGGTGTACCTGCAGAAGCTAGTGCGCCAGGACGAGTCGGGGATCTGGTCGGTAGTGGGGTATGACCCTAAGTAGTCCCTAGGAGCAACTGTCCCCGCGGAATAATCCGCGGGGACAGTCATCACTGCCATGCGTTACGGCCCCGGCTCAGCCTCTGCCTATAGCTTCAACTCTACGGTTCCGCTACCTGCTCTGCCGTGGTTGCGGTAAGCATGTACTTCTCGCCGCTCTCGGCAGTTATGAGTACCACGGTGGTGTCGGGTTCCAAAAGGCTCCAGTCGGATACGGTGGCTGCACTGGCTGGCTCCGCGCTGTTCTCGGCCACTGGGATGTTCACGTAGAGCTTGCCATCTATGGCTATGACCGCACCGACTTCACCGTCATAGGTAACCTCCGCTACCTCTCCTATATCAGCCAGATCTACCAGCACCGGAACGTACGCCCGCTTAGGGGTGAACCAGCCGTTGCTGGACTTCCCTTCATGCCGGGGCAGGCTCCAGGCTCAATCCGCTGGTCTGAATCGTGATGGTCTCAGCAGTGTAGGCGTCAGACCATTCGATGACCAGAGTATGAACAGCGTCTTGCTCGGTTGCCTTGAAGTAGTACCACAACTCGCCTCTTTGCTGCTCGAGTTCTGAGAGGATCGGGCTTGCGGTGCAGGGAGTATCATCGATGGTGAGTGCCTTAATGTCGCCGCTGAACCCTGCCGGCGCCTTTATGGCGACTCCTACCCAGTTACCGCTTGTCGGCGGCGGGAAGCCGTCCGCCTCTTCGTAGTACTTAACCGGTCCACCACAGATGGTTAGGGTGTTCGTCTCAGCATCAAAACCGTAATGGAGACCGGTCCCGCCAGTGAACCCCGGGTCCTGAGTCACGCTGTTGGCGTCTCGTACTACCGGTTTCTGAAGCCCGCCCACGTTCACAATAACGATGTTGATCTTCTCAGAAGCGTAACCTGCTCCCCAGTCGATAACCCACTCGAAACTCGCACTGCCGCCCGTGAGATCGTCCTCGTCCACCGAGATGTACTCGATGTACTTCCCAAGAGCGAAGTGCAGGTCTCCGCAATCGCTTCCATTGACGGTCGCGGTTACACCTCCGGTCGCGACTCCCTCAGGCACCGGGATGGCCACGCCTACCCAGTTGGCTCCCTTCGGTGGGTACTGCCCGGATTGCGGGTAATAGGGCAGGTACTTCCGACCGGCGTCGATGATGAGGGTATTCGTCGAAGCTGTGAAGCTGTAAGATAGCTCGCCACCGGTTCGCCCAGGATCCTGAGTAACTTCACCGTCCACGCGAGTAACACCCAAGAACGCGTCAATGGTCCAATCAAGCCGGTCGATGTATTCGATCTGACCGCCGCTCACGTCCGCCAAGCGAATCGTAATCTTGTACTTGCCGGGGTCACGTATTACCAACTTGACCCAGGTCGTGGCGTCATAGTCGGGAGAAATCGGGAAGCCTCCCTCGGGTCCCCACCACCCGATGGCGGCTATGTCGTGCTCGACCCCATTGCTATCAGTTGCCAGGAGACTGATGGACGGATCATCAGGATCATAAGGCTGATCGTCAGGACCGGTCACTTCCACGCGGAATCTCGCCGCGTCTATGCCCAGTTCGTTGACTGCCACGGCATAATACCTTACGCCTACGGTATACTCCCGGCTGACAATCGCGGTACTGACGGGACTCTTCTGCTGGTAGGCATATACCGAGCGCTTGGGAGTCTTCAGGGTCGAGTTCTCGCTAATCTTCACCGTAAATACCTGGGTTGAGGCCGAGCTCCACTTTACAGTGGCCGTGAACTCTTGGCCGGCTTCGGTTACAAGCGGGTACCAGAAGAAGCGCTCTTCTCCAAAGGTGTACTCTTTGCCGCCAATGGTCACTTTAGCATCTTTGGCATCAAAGTCCTCCGGGGCTATGATCTCTACGCCTACCCGGTTGCCGGCCGCTCTCCCCAAGCTCTCATCAGCCGGATACCAGTCAATGGCTCCTTCAAACGTGATGGTGTTACCATTAATCGTTACTGTCAGGTCTTCGCCACCTGTCTTAGCGGGGTCCCAGGCTATGCTACCCGAAACTACTGGTGTGGGCGGCGTCACTGTACCGCCACCGCCACCACCGGTCGGAAGCCCTACCGTCTTGCCATCCACCACAGCCGTAACGTCTGGCGCCAGCGTAACGTGATTAGGTTTCTGTTCTAATGTGCAGCCTGCCGCGTTGATCACGGCTTTATCGATAGCGCCGGTCCCCGAAACCTTCGCCGGGGCATTAAGCGTTAGAGTGCCCACGGAACTGCCCGGATCCAGCACGATGTTCAAATTCTTGGCATCGTCACCGGTGCCCAGCTCGATGATATGCCCGTCTTCCAGTTCGATGGTGATCGAGCCCGCGTTCACCTGAACGCTGTTGAAGTTGCCTCTCAATACGATCGTGGTCCCTTCGGGAAGCCCCGGATCAACGTTGACGTCTTTCACGCCGTCGCCTTCGACTCCGTCCTCTTCAACGCGTGCGCCCGCGTTGAGGTTCACCGTGTCGATCACGGTCGTTCCCTGGACCCTCAGGGTTACGCCTTCTTTGT
>DULO01000020.1 GCA_012840345.1 Candidatus Fermentithermobacillaceae bacterium | reverse complement strand
TTCCGACGACCTCAACTTGGGGAAAGCGCGACGCAATCTTGCTTGACAAGAGGCTGGAGGTGCCGACGCCGCTGGCGCAAACCACAGCCACACGGACTTTCTTTGGTTCTGCCCGCCTGACCCTCTCCATAGCCGCGCCTATGTGCATCGCGATGTACGCGATTTCCTCCTCAGGCATCACCAAGCCTGTTGCCTGGCTGAAAACCTCGCACGCTTTTTCCGCGGCGAGGTAAATCTCGCGGTGGTTCTCCTTCATCTCCTGCAAGAGCGGGTTTCTTATGGGAAGCCCATACCTGATCCGGAAATAGGACGGAACCAGGTGGGTAGTAAGACCTTCGACGAGTTCGTCATCGCAGATCCTCATGCCCAGGAACGCTTCGGCCGAGGAGATCATCTCACGGGCGGTCTTGGTTACTGACTCCGTCGCCTGACCTAGCACCTGAAGGCCTTGCGGGCTGCCACCGGAGCAGGTCGCCCGCTTCGCCCCCAGTAGATGGAGAGCTATGTAAGCGACTTCGGCCTCGGGGAATTCCACTCCAAACTCCTTTTCCACCGCCGCCGCGAGCCCAATGGCCAGTCCGTACTCGTCGGTTTCTTTAATGGAAGACAGCTGGTCGGGAGCCATAACTATCTTGGCGCCCGACTGCACTCGCCCCACCGCTATTGCCAGGTGGATGATGAGCGCGACTCTGGCCGTATCGGTGAAATGTCCGTCCAGCTTAGTCTCTACCCTGGCGATCTCGGTTACCAGGAACTTGATGCCGTCCTGTCCCCTAGACTTCTGGAGGCACTGAAGTATTCCGCCTATATACGGCGACTCTTTGGTTGCTCCAAGGGCAAGGTCTTTTCGGATATTATCCAGAAGCTCGGCTTCGGTATGGGATGTAAGCACCGAATCGGCAAGTCCCTGCCTGATAGCCTGTTCGTTGCCTCTTACCGCGTACCCCTTGCCGCGGACATTGATGAGGTCTAGCCCGTACTTGCGCAGAAACTCACGGAAGGTGCGGATGTCGCTTAGGACGGTTCCCTTGCTCACTCCGAGGAGTTCCGTGAGTTCTGAAAGCGGATGATACCCTTGGTTCGAAAGAAAACAGCCGGCCAAGGCTCTTTGTCGTTCTTCCGCGGAGAGTATCGATTCGTAACTGTCCTTCTCTTCGATGGCTGCCAGGAGGGATTCACGTTCTTTAGGGCCGGCCGCTACTTGGATTCCTTTTCTCTTCTTCTTAACAAGTTCAACGCCGTTCTCGCCTAGCCATTGCTCGATGTACTCGATCTGGTATCGAACCATGCGAGGAGAGCATCCGATTCTCTTGGCGAGATCACTGACAGTGAGGAAGCCGCCTTCACGAAGCAGGCATCCCGCTATCTCCCGCGATCGCGAATTCAGAGAAACTTTCATACAGAACCTCCCTGAAGCAGAAACCGGGGAACGGTGTCCTCAGTACTGTCAGTTCAGTTCTGCTCATCAGGGAACCTGCCACTATGGGCGCACTCTATTTCCGCATGAATAAGAACAAAATTGAACGAAGCGAGATAAAGCTGGACAGTCCAACGCGTGCGAAGCGCATGGAACGCGACGCGAACGTCAGCTAGCCGCTAGGACAACTTGGGTGTGTCCTTTGAGATGTGTCTTAGGAACGCACAGTGACGTCACTTAGCCGCGTGAATCAGCCGCTGTCTCAGCGTCCACAGTTCATGGGACAGGTCAACATAGAACCTGTGGGGATTCTCGAAACGCTTGACCTCGTCCCAGAAGAGCTCCAGCTCCGCCGCGCATCTCTTCTTGGCTTCTTCGGGGTTCGCGGGAGCCCCGTTGGAGGGTTCCAAAGGCGTCCGCTTTTCCAAGAGAGGCTTCACTGAGTAGGTCCCGCCGCGAAGCATCTTGGTCTTCCAGGTTTCTATGGGGTCAAAGAGTTCGTAGTCCTGGGATGGATCGATGGTCTCGCTTCTGAGGGCGATAACGTCGGCGATGGCGTGATTCGTCTCGTTGTCGAAGAACCTAAATACCTGCTTGAATCCAGGATTGGTGGTCTTGGCCGTGTTCTCGCTCACCTTTATCTTGGGGTGAATTACGCCCTGGGCGTCTTCGACGGCGACGAGCTTGTACACTCCGCCAAACACCGGATCCGATTTGGAAGTTATCAACCGTTCGCCGATGCCAAAGATGTCCACAGGCGCGCCTTGCCTGAGAAGGTCCCTCACGATGTACTCGTCCAGGGCGTTGGAAGCGACGATCTTGCAGTCAGGGAATCCCGCCTCGTCCAGCATGGCGCGGGCCCGTTTCGACAAATAGGCCAAGTCGCCGCTGTCGATGCGTATGCCCTTCGGACGGTAACCCGCGGGCAACACGACCTCGTTAAATGTTCGGATGGCGTTGGGTATGCCGTGTTTTAACACATCGTAGGTGTCAACTAATAGCACGCAGTCATCCGGATATGTTCGCGCGTAGGCTTTGAACGCCTCCAGTTCCGAGTCGAACAACTGGACCCAGCTGTGAGCCATGGTGCCCGAGACCGGTATGCCAAACCGCTGTCCTGCCAAGGTGCACGAAGTACCGACACACCCTCCGATATAAGCGGCTCTGGCGCCCCACACGGCCGCGCTTGCCCCGTGAGCCCGCCTGGCCCCGAACTCGACCACGGGCCTGCCCTCAGCCGCCCTGACCATCCGGTTAGCTTTGGTGGCGATAAGCGACTCGTGATTGACGCAGTTTAGCGCCACCGTCTCCAGCAACTGGGCCTGGATCACGGGACCACGTATGGTCATGAGAGGCTCCCCCGGAAACACGGGAGTACCTTCAGGCATGGTCCACACGGTGCACTTGGTCATGTCCAGGTTGCGAAGGTAGTCTAGGAACTCGGGGCTAAACTTACCGAGGCTTCTCAGGTAATCCAGGTCTTCTTCGGTGAAATGGAAGTCCCTTAGGATAGACAGGAAGTGGTCGACTCCCGCCAGAATCGCGAAGCCTCCTTCGTCGGGATTGCGCCTGTAAAACAGGTCGAAGTAGACTATGCTGTCCTCCCGACCGTTCCGCAAATACCCTTCCGACATCGTTAGCTCGTAGAAGTCTGCAAGAAGTTCAAGGCTCCAAGATAGATTCATCGGGTGCGACCTCCTATCCTATGGTTGCCCACACAGCGGGTAGAGCAACAGAGATTAATTCGCTCTTTATA
>DULO01000116.1 GCA_012840345.1 Candidatus Fermentithermobacillaceae bacterium | reverse complement strand
TGTAAGAGATATTTAAGAAATGTGTTCGGTTGTTTGTAAGCCCCAGACTTTATGGTCATCGTAGGGCTTTCGGGTCGCGCGATGCTTCGTACGAGATTGTCTCTGAGCCCTGGTCCGACCGGTCTTGACTGAAAAGTTTGCGTGAGAGGTCATGACTGCGTGGTCTCAAATGAGAGGCTTGACTTAGAGGTTCTGCTAAGAGGTGTTGTCTGGATGGAGAAGCAACGGGTCCTTGTGGTGGACGACGACAGGGAAATCGTCAACGCCATCGCAATCAACCTTCAGAATGAGGGCTATAAAGTACTGAAGGCTTACAATGGCCTTGAGGCCCTCGACATCATCAACTCTCAGACAGTGCACCTCATCATCCTCGACGTGATGATGCCTCAGATGGATGGGCTATCCGCCACGCTGAAAATCCGCGACAAGCGGAACATCCCCATCATTATCCTCTCGGCTAAGTCTGAGGACACCGACAAGGTCCTCGGATTGTCCATGGGCGCCGACGACTATGTCACCAAACCGTTCAACAGCATGGAACTCATGGCCAGGGTGAAGTCTCAGTTGAGGCGATACATGACTCTGGGTGACATCAACATGAGGGATAAGTCCAACATCCTGCAGTCGGGCGGGCTGTGCTTTGACGTGGAGAGCCGCACGCTCAGCGTTGACGGTGAGCCCGTAAACCTGACGGCAACTGAAACAGGCATAGTTGAGTTGCTCCTTCGTCACCCGGGCAGGATCTTCCCAGCCGAAGAAATCTACGAACGAGTCTGGGGAGAACCCGCCTACCGGGTAGAAAACACTGTTATGGTGCACATACGACGCATCCGCGAGAAGATCGAGATTGACCCGAAGAACCCAAAATACCTGAAGGTGGTATGGGGCATTGGCTATAAGATTGAGCGATACTGAGCCAAGGGCGAAACACGACGGCAAGAAGACCAGGCCGTTCGCTGCGTGGTTGTCATTCTTCCTCGGCTTCGTCCTTGTTGTTGGGTCTCTGCTGACGACTGTCGGGCTCCTTGCTTCCGCAGAGTGGCAGACGCTGAAAATCCCCTTTATAGATTACAAAGATACCCAGTTGTTCAGAGACCGGACCCGATACTACTTCGCTATCCTGTCTTCTCTGATCGGTGTTGACCCTGCTGTTCCCAGAGAGAACGAAACACTCAACTCCGTGGTCCGGCTACTAAGCGAAGAGGGTGAGAACCTCAAGTACTATCTCGTCGACGGCGACCGGGTGCTGGCAAACAATACGGGCAGCGACCCGTCGCCGGTTATCGGCCAGGACAACATGCCTGTGTTGCCCGAAGGCTACTCGTACTGCTGGTACTTTGACGGGCAAACTGTCTTGGTTGTTGATAGCGGTTCTCTCGTAGATACCGAACGGCTGGACAGCGGATACCGGTACCTCCTTCCTGATCTCGGCATAGGTAGTTCTGACAGTACAAGTGACGTTAGGATACTGCTGGCGGTGAAGGACGTCTTAGTCGGAAATCCATACGGATACTCGAAGTACTACAGAGAGCAGCAGTTCCTCTGGTGGGCCGCAAGAGCGACGGTGACTATCGCTGTGATCGGAGCGGGTCTCCTCACGTACGGCATAGTCAAACGCGACGAGCGGCGGGCATTTGACCTGAAGCTGGCCGCATGGTCGGGACGAATGTGGCTTGAGGTCAAGGTGGCCCTCTCCCTCCTTGCCCTGTGGTTGAGCTGGGTCCTAATTGACACCTTGCCACACACGGGCGGTACGCCAGTATATATGGCTATAGTTGCCGCCGGGTTAATCATCCCTGGATGGTGGGCGTATGTGATGCTGGTCTGCCTTAGGGTCAATGGCTGGCGGTTCTTCACCCACAACTCCGTCAGGTATCTCTTACGGATATATCGCCGGTATGAGCTGAAGCAACCCTGGCAGAAGATGATGCTTCGGCGGGCATATGCCCTGGTGTTCGGTGAGGCGCTATTGGTATTGCTTGTGCTCCAGGGCCTGCAGTCAGCCCTGAACCATACATGGGCCATCTTGAGCACAATGCTCATCGCAGGAACGGGTCTCTATCTGATCTGCGTGTACCTCCGCCGGCATGGGGAGACGGTGAATGACTTGGGCCTCCTCCTTGACCACATTCACAAGATCAGGAACGGCGACACCGTGACCAAGCTCCAGGTGGCGGAATCCGCCGACGTCTACCAGGCCGCTCAAGACCTCAACGGCATTCAGGAAGGCATCAGCCGCGCGGTTAGCGAGAAAGTGAAGTCGGAGCGGATGAAGGTCGACCTCATCACCAACGTATCTCACGACTTGAAGACTCCCCTGACCTCGATAATGAGCTACGTTGAACTGCTCGCGAAAGAAGAAGGCTTGCCCAAGCACGTGAACGATTACATCAAGATACTTGCCCAAAAGACGGAGCGCCTGAAAAACCTGATTCAGGACCTCTTTGAGCTCTCCAAGGCAACCAGCAACAACATAGCCCTGGATATGGAGAAGATCGACTTGGCGCGACTCGTACGGCAGGTACTGGCAGACATGGAGGACCCGATCGCGGGATCCGGCCTCACCTTTCGCGTCAACGTACCTGATGAGCCGGTGTTTATCACCAGCGATGGAAGCAAACTCTACAGGGTCCTCCAGAACCTCATCTCAAACGCGCTGAAATACTCCATTCAAGGCTCCAGGGTGTACATTGACTTGGTCTTGGACTCGGGAGAAGCTGTGGTGACCATCAAGAACACGGCAAATTACGAGATGGACTTCGACGAAGAGGAGATAATGCAGCGATTTGCCAGGGGTGACCGGTCCAGGAGCACTGAAGGCTCAGGCCTGGGCCTCTCCATAGCTAAGAGCTTCACCGAAGCGTGCGGCGGGCG
>DULO01000115.1 GCA_012840345.1 Candidatus Fermentithermobacillaceae bacterium | reverse complement strand
GAAACTGCTGAGGCCGTATGAGATAACCTTGTGGCCGTCTTCCTCGCGTACCAAGTGATCCACATAGGGCTCAATCATGCCGTCGCGGGCAAGTTTGTCAATCTGCCGGTCGTTGAGTATCACTGTTTATCCCCCTATTCGCAACAGGTTCGTACCTCTCGCCTCAATGGCACTCGCCGGTACTACCGACGCTCGGTCTCATAGATTCAAGTTCTTGATTCCTTTTCCACGGTTGCGAGAATAGTCCTTCGAAGGCCGGTACAACGCAACCGCACCGTCGCCTCATCCTAGCGACAACGGTGCGGTTACTTTTTACCACTTCCGGGCGAACGATTTGAAGTTTTTAGCGCCGGAGCACCTTCCCAGCTTTTTGCAGTTTCGGTCTCCCGCCCTCTACTAAAATCTTGCCGTTCACAATCACGTATTCGATACCTGCGGGATACTGAACCGGGTCAGAATAGGTTGCCTTATCAATGACCGTGTTGGGGTCGAATACCACAATGTCGGCAGCGTTGCGCTCCTTGATAATCCCCCGGTCCTTTAGGCCAAGGACGGAAGCCGGCTTTCCGGTCATCTTGAACACCGCGCTTTCCAGGCTTAAAACCCCTTGAGCGCGTACGTATCGACCCAAAATCCTGGGAAAGGTGCCGTACAGTCTCGGATGGGGTTTGGCCCCCATGATGCCGTCGGAGCATACGTTCTGCTCCGGCCGCAGCATGATGCTTACTATATGCTCCTCGAGGCCATAGAAGTTTACCAGGCCCACACTGTTCTCCTCTTCCAGAAGGAGATCGAACGCTGCTTCGAGAGGATCCTTTTGTCGGAGTTCTCCCAGTTCGACTAGGTTTTTGCCTACCGCGTCCTGGTTCTTGGCAGTCTTCACGAAGGTCACATAGATGCCATCAAGGCCCGAGTTATGTACGAAGTTGTCCCATCCGGGGATCCCTTCGATGATGTCCTTCTTCATCCGGGCGCGCTCGCCCGGGTCAGCTAGTCTCCGCAAGAGTCTCTCGGTACCGCCATCGTGGGCCCAAGGCGGCAGAATCACCGCCAACATTGTACTGCCTGCTACGTACGGATACTGATCGTAGGAAACGCCGAGGCCACCGTTCCGGGCGCTCTCCAACAGCTCAAATACCTCATCGATCT
The DNA here is from genome assembly GCA_012840345.1 of Candidatus Fermentithermobacillaceae bacterium. GTDB lineage: Bacteria > Bacillota > Sulfobacillia > Fermentithermobacillales > Fermentithermobacillaceae > DULO01. The sequence goes on along the minus strand of DULO01000115.1, from coordinate 4,777 downwards.
TGCCCCAGTTCCGCCTGCCCGCCACTTTGAAATGCGAGATATGCACGCGGCATCCTGAACCCATGCCGATAGCAAAGGTTTCTTGAAGTGACTCCAAAATGGTGTCAGACTCATTCCGTTGATGCGTAACAAACACCGCGTCTTGCCCCGCGAGAACCTTATTAAGCTCCACAAATTCGCTTGTCTCAGCGTAACAGCAAGGAGGGTATATCATCCCCGTTGACATCCCGAACGCGCCTTGGTCCAGACATTCTCTCAGAACATCTTTCATGGCGGCCATTTCGTCCGGGGTGGGCCGCCGGTTCTCTAGCCCCATAACCTTCATGCGTATATTGCCGTGGGGAGCGAGAAACGCGAAGTTCGGCCCCAATTCCATGGAATCCAGCCTTCCCAGATAACCGTCCACGTCCTTCCAGTTCCAGTCCACTTCGTAGTCGCCCTCGAGACCCGCCATGGCCTTCTTCCAGGAAGAAGCGTACTCGTCACGCAGAGGTGCCAACGACATTCCGTCCTGCCCTATCAACTCGGTCGTCACACCCTGCATTATCTTGGGGTAGATGAAAGGTTCGCTTAAAGCCAGCAAATCGCAGTGACTGTGAGTGTCGATGAAACCCGGGCACACAACTTTTCCGCCTGCGTCTATCGTAATCCTGGCTGGAGCACCCTCAAGCTGCCCTCTTTCTGCAACCGTCTCTATCCGGTCTCCGCGGATACCGACATCCGCCGCCCGCTGTGAAGCCCCGCTGCCATCGATTAGGGTCCCGTTGGCGATCAGGATGTCATACGTCACGTCCATCCTCTCCTTTGAAAATGACCTTAGGATTTTGATGAAGGCACTGCGATCTAGCAACCTGTCGGCGTAATGAGTGGTTTCCGCGTCGCAAATGGCACTTCCTTCTGGGTTAATAGATATTTCCCACGCTTCGGTCTATTTTGGAAGGATTCCGGTGTTCTTCTGTCGAATGCGGGAAACGCGTCCTCGGTCTCTATATGCTCACAAAGAGAGGTGGCTTTTGTGCCAAGAAACTGGGATATCGTCATCAAGAACGCCCTCTTGGTTGACGGGACAGGCAATCAAGGTACGTACGCCGACGTCGCCATAGCCGGTGACAAGATTGATCGAGTAGACCGTAGGATTCCTGCTACAGCGAAAACGGTGATTGACGCTTCCGGCGCAGTCTTGTGCCCAGGCTTCATTGACCTACACAACCACACTGACCTGGCCGCCTTAGCCTACCCCTATTGTGAAAGCCACATAATGCAGGGCATCACGACATCGGTGGTAGGCAATTGTGGCCTCTCCATGACTCCGCTGGAGCCCCGCAACCTTCACCTGCTCAAACAGTATCTCGGCCCATTTCTTCCTGCAGGATTTGATTGGGGTTGGGACTGGCGGCAATCCGGAGAGTATCACCGGCGGATAGAATCTAGTGGACTGTCAATGAACATGGCCCCGTTGTCGAGCCAAGGCAGTATCCGGTTGGCGGTCCGTGGCTTTGACAGCAGTGAGTCGTCCCCCTCGGAAATCGAGGAGATGAAACGACTGCTTAGGGATGAACTCGAAGAGGGCTCCTGGGGAATGTCGGCCGGACTCATTTATCCTCCCGGCTGCTATGCGGTCACGGAAGAGATCATTGAGCTGGCAAAGGTCGTCTCAGATTACGGCGGTGTGTACACCACCCACCTTCGTAATGAGGGAGACCGCTTAGTGGAAGCCGTCGATGAAGCAATCGAAATCGGGCGCAGCGCAAAGGTAAAGGTGGAAGTCTCCCATCACAAAGCTTTGGGCAGGCACAACTGGGGAAAGGTCAACGCCACCTTGCGCGAGATGGAAAAAGCTCGCAAAGAAGGGGTCGATATCAGTTGCGACTGTTACCCATACCGCGCGTGCAGCACCACTTTGACCGCGTGCATGCCTCCCTGGACAATGGTGGGCGGAGTTCAGGGGATGCTTGAGCGCCTCAAGGACACAGAGGCAAGGAAACGCATTGCGTCTGAGATCCGCGACAGCTCCGTTGAAATGGAGAACATGATTAAGGGGTCGGGATGGGAAGGCATTCTTATCGCCAGTTGCCCGGTAAACCACGAGTTTGACGGCAAGTCTCTTGCTGAAATCCTTTCTCAGACATACCCCAATAGGGATATCTACGAGGCCTTTTTTGACTTCATGTTGGAGATTAACGGAGAGGCTTCTATGGTTGCTTTCGCCATGGACGAGGCGGACGTAAGAACCGTCCTAACTCATCCCATGTCTTCGGTCATCACGGACGCCTGGCTTACCAAAGCTGAGGCTACAGAAAAACCCCATCCGCGCTCGTACGGCACGATGGCACGCCTTTTCCAGCGATACGTGCGAGAGGAAGGTGTTCTGTCCCTTGAAGATGCTGTGAGGAAGGTGACCTCCCAGCCGGCAACGGTCGTAGGTCTCCCAAACCGCGGCTTAGTAAGGGAAGGTTTTGCCGCGGACCTCGTCGTCTTCCGCCCTGACTCGATCTACGAGGAGTCCACATTCCAGACACCAAACCAGTATCCACGCGGGATTGACCATGTGATTGTCAACGGACGAATGACAGTGGCTTTTGGCAGGCATACCGGAGCTCTAGCGGGCCGGATTCTGAAGAAAACGGTTATCTAGCGAGTCTAGCAGTCGCGCTCTTGCATGCTCGCGATAGGACGTGAATGAGGGGGTGATTCTCACTATCTTGGCATGACGGTGACGTCGCTCTCTTCGGGGTTCCTTTTGAGTCTCTTTCCAAATCTCAAGGAGGGAGTCTTAATGAAGCATCAGTATGACTTCGAGGAAGACCCACGGTACAAGATAGGCCTGAAACAAGCATTGATTGTCGCCGCCATCTACGTCCTCTATTGCCTTGGCGCTATCGCGATAGCCTTCCCGCTCACCATCTTTCGTCCGGAGACAAAACCTATGACCTTCGTAGCCGGGTTCCCCGATTGGGTCTTCTGGTCGATAATTGTCTGGCCCATTTTCATAGTCGCGCTCCTAGTCTGGGTGGTTGCCACGAAATTTGAGCAGGTGGACCTTGGGCCCCTTGACCGGCCCGACTTTGGAAAGGGGGCTCGGTCATGAACATTTCCGCCGTAATCGGCTTTTTCGGCTACCTGATCGCTATGGTGATTGTCGGCGTCTACTCGAACAAGCGCAATGAGGAAGCCCGCGCGACCACCGGCAGTTCGTGGCTCTCTCAATATGTCGTGGGAGACAGGGATCTTAGCTGGCTGGCTATAGGAATGGCAATGGTCACGACCATCTACAGCGCCGGCACGTTCATCGGAGCCCCGGGACTCGCGTACGCTGATGGGTACGTTTGGCCGTTCTCAGTTGGCTTTCAGAATCTAGCCGGCGCCCTGCCCCTGGCTATCGTAGGCATCAGATACGCCATCCTAGGGCGCAAGCTAAACTTCGTATCTTACCTGGATTTCTACAAAGTCAGGTACAATAACAAGGCGGTCACCGTGCTTGCCGGAATCGCCCTTATTGGCCTGCTTATCCCACTGATGACAGCACAATTCGCGGCGGGGGCGCGTGTAGTTGAAGTCTTCACCGGCGTTCCGTACAAAGTTGGGATCGCCATCATGGTGCTGGTCGTGGGCTTCTACACGGTTGTGGGCGGATACCGCGCTGTCGTGGTCTCGGACATCGTTCAGGGTATCGTTATGACCATCGGAGCGATCCTCCTCTGGTTCGCGCTCTTGAGGAGCAACGGTCTCACAGGGATACACACCGCCCTTCTTGAGTCTAAACCAGGACACCTAACAATGAACAACATCCCGCTGGCGATTCGAGGCATCTGGGTGTTTGCCATCTGGGTCATAGGAGCCCCGCAAACGGTCTGGAAGTGTACCACTTATAAGACCTCGAAAGACATGTACACCGCCGTTATTCTCTCGGCTATCATCGTTACCATATTCTCAACCACGTTCCAGCTCTGGGGCGTTTTCGGCGCGGCACTGCTGCCAAACCTAGAAGCAGCCGACAAAGTCATCCCGACAATGATTCTCGAGTACCTTCCGGGATTTCTGGCAGGGATCCTGATCGTATCACCGGTGGCAGCCCTTATGTCGACGGTAGACTCGGCTCTCCTGATTTCATCGGCTACCGTGGTGAAGGACCTTTACAACCTGTCAGGCAAGAAGAAGACGCTGAGCCTCAAGCAGACCAAGTGGTTCACTTATGGATTCTCGACCGTGGTAATCCTGTTCGTACTGTGGACGTCCATTGAACCGCCCAAGTTTCTAGAGCTGTTTGTGATGTACGCCTTAGGCGGCATCGGAGCGGTGTTCTTCTGGCCATTCCTTCTCGGTCTGTACTGGAAGGGAGCGACTCCAACAGGTTGTCTCGCCAGTATGCTACTGTCACTCCCGTTCTATGTCCTAAACGATCGTTACTGGAAACTATTCGGGCTGCGCTCTTCCATCACGACCTGGGTAGTCTCGGCACTGATCATGATCATCGTGAGCCTCATAACGCCCAAGACGCCCATAGAAAACATCAAGAAGTGTTGGGAGCCCTACACGACAAAGACTGCTTCGGCAGATTAGGGCTTGTAACAGAGAACTCCTCGCATGTGAGGGCCCCCGCGTTGACGGGGGCCCCTTCTCACACCAAGCAAAACAAGCTCAAGTGTACTTCTACTCCACCGTCACGCTCTTGGCCAGGTTCCTCGGCTTATCCACGTCGGCGCCCTTCTCCAGAGCCGCGTAGTAGGACAGCAGCTGCATGGCTATCACAGACGTAACCGGCGACAACAGCGGATGG
>DULO01000133.1 GCA_012840345.1 Candidatus Fermentithermobacillaceae bacterium | reverse complement strand
TCCTGTCCCTTGAGGGACGGGTACGCCTGCCCTGGAATCCCGATACCGTTCAAGACCTCTTTCTGTCGCGAAACTCCCGTCGTAATTCGTGTCAATGAATACCGTGTCGTACTGCCCGGCGAGGCGAGTGTCGGCCGCCACAACCGTCAAGGGGCCCGACGTCAAGAAAGCCCTTACCGGGGAACCGGGAGGCAAGCTCGCAGGGTCCAACGTTCCCGCGCGGAGTCTCCCGCTCTTGCTGATTATGCCGGACACATTTAACGTACGGCCGCCAAATGTTATTGTGCCTGAGGAGGATATTTGAAACGGGCCCTGTAGGCTAACGGCGCCTTCCTCGGTCACATCAATCCATTCCGTGACCAGTCCTGGCACCAACACCGAAACATCCACTCCGGTATCCACGATGCCTAGCTTCACACCCTGCCCGTTGTAGGTAGCGGCAGGGGAGGAAGGCCCTGCGCCGATCTCGGATAGAAGCGGCCCGGACCACTGCGCGTCTACGGAATACATGCCTGACAGACCGGCAGTTGTCTCAAAAACAGGGTTCTCACGGTCACCCACCACCGAAGCCTGTAGCAAAACAGGCAATAAGAGGACCGCTATTAACCCGACACAAAAACATCTGATACCTAACTGCCTCATGCATTCCAGCAACCCTTCATGGTAGTAACACCGCGAGGCCCGCCTTACCGTCCTTGAGCAAGACACCTATCTTCGAACCTTGGCCTATCCACGATACCGCCGCCCGTGAACCATCTCGTCCATAAACCTCTAGCTCGGTTATGTTAACAGGTAGGCTAACTGCCTGTCCTTGCGCCTCCAAATACATGCGCGTGTTATCGGTAGACATCCCCCTGAATAGCCCGACCATGTCCCAACGCCGTCCAGCCAAGCCAAGCACCCTAAGGGTGAGGGTAGCCGCCTCAGCCCGGGTGAGGCTCCTTCCCGGGTAAAACCTCCCGTCAATGTCGCCGACCACAACCCCGGCGCCTGCCAAACGAGTAATCGATTCTCGTGCCCAACTCGGTATGTCTCGCGCATCAACAAACTCCGTACCCGATTGCGTTCCCATAGGAACCCCTAAAGCGGAAATACACCTGTCAATCATAGCCGCTGCCTCGGCGCGGGTAACATTCCTCTCGGGCGCTGCCATGTCCCCCGAGTCCCCTTTGAATATGCCCTTCTCGCGGGCAACCTCCAGGTAGCCCTTGGCCCAGTGGTTTACGTCCACATCCCGGAATGAGGACAACAGGCGTCTACCGGTCTTCGCAGCTTCCTCCTCACCCAGCATGCGAATAATCATGGTACAAAGCTCAGCCCGGCTAACCGGCCGGTCAGGTTGGAGACTGCCATCAGGATAACCCTGCAGTATCCCGCGTATTACCGCTTCAGATAGAGCCTGATCCGCCCAATGAGCCGGAGCGGAGGCACCAATCGCCGGTAGTACCGTCAGGCTTACGGCAAGCGCTACAAAAAAGCCAACCACAGCAAGCGACCAAAGTTCACGTGCGCGCTGTGTTGGCCGTCTCATCCCAAGCACCCCCGGTTGTCCAGCGTAGAAAAAGCGCTCTGTACTTGTCTTTCCACGTGATTGACTATTCAACCGTCGCAGGTAATAGTCCTGCCCATTAATTTCGACGACAGCCGCGTCAAGAAGTTCCC
>DULO01000019.1 GCA_012840345.1 Candidatus Fermentithermobacillaceae bacterium | reverse complement strand
GGGACTAGGACGTGGACGCGCAGATGAAGAAAGGCGTCTTGGAGATGTGCGTCTTGCACCTTTTAGCTGGGGGGCCCATGTACGGATACGAACTCATGAAGACCGTTCAGGAGGCTTTCCCCGACGTCTACGACGGCTCAGTTTACGCTGTACTTCGAAGGCTCCACACCGATGGATGCGCGGAGACCTTTTTCGGCGAGACCTCCGGCGGTCCGACCCGCAAATACTACCGCCTTACCGACGCGGGCCGCAAAAGGTTATCTGAGGCGCTGGAGGAGTGGCGTTCCTTGGTGGCTGCTGTCAGGCATCTCAAGGTCCCTGTATGATGGATGACGAAGTAGGTAGCGCTGATGAAACAGGAGCGCCGGCGTGACGGGGCGATGGCAGGAGATCGGCATGATGAGGCTAAAGCGGTGGCGAGGAAGATAGCCCGATGAAGCCGAAGCGCTAGCAACGTCGGAGATTTTCAATCTCTGCGATGGACTGGGGGTTAACCTTTGAAACCCACCGACCCAAACTTGCTGTATCAGAACGTGGTCCGGAAACTGGAACGAGACGGCAAGGTTTTGCGCTATTGGGACCTGAAAGGCGGTGTATCGGCGCGACTTACCGTCATCGAGATGAGTGTGCCTGACGGGCCGCCGGAGAAAGTGGTTGTCCGCAGGTTTGGAGAAGCGGACTTGAGGCGTAACCCCGACCTGGCGAGCGACCAGTTCAGGTTGCTGCTTTCTTTACGTCGGGCCGGACTAGCCGTGCCCACGCCGTACATGCTCGATGCGAGCGGTGAGATATTTGCCGATCCGTACCTAGTGCTGGAATACATAGAAGGAAGCACGGAACTCGCGCCTTCCGAGATAGAGAGTGGTACTTATCAACTTGCTGCGCACCTGGCGGAAATCCACCGATTTCCGGGAACCCATAGGGCAGTGTCAAGGCTTCCGAAAGTCGACGAGCTTTGCGCCGCCGAATTGAGGCGCCCGAAGGCTTACAATTTGGATAGCTCGCCAAAAGGCGCTCATGGCGGTGCGAAAGAAGACCCGGCCGCAGGCTTGACCGAAGATTTCACCCGCGAAGAGCGTATCCGGGAGATCCTGAATTGTGTGACGCCCCTCCCTCAGCGGAACTTGCCGGTACTACTCCATGGAGACTATTGGCCGGGCAACGTCGTCTGGCAGGACGGCCGGATTGCAGCCGTCATTGACTGGGAGGACGCAGCCGTCGGAGACCCGCTTGCGGATGTATCCAACGCCAGGTTGGAGTTATTGTGGGCTTTCGGCCCCGACTGCATGGACGACTTCACCCGGCATTACCGCACGTTGATGCCGGAAACAGACCTCAGAGCATTGCCGTACTGGGACTTGTATGCGGCTTTCCGTCTAGCCCCGTCCAAGTTCGCCGCTTGGGGGTTGGACACCAAGAAAGAGACCATCATGCGCGAAAGGCATAGTTGGTTCGTCTATCAGGCGCTTGAGAGGCTAAAGGGGAACACACCCCAGGTGGCTGAGGGGGCCTTCGAGGGAAGAGGCGACCCCGACGCATTTGAGAGCGATCACTGAGGCGGATTCTGATACGGCGGTGCCTCAGGCCGCCTCACCGGCATACCTACTTCCCACGACAGGCGTATGGATCTCTGATCCGAGAGGAGGTCCTCTCAAACTGCTTACCTCAGGTGCTTCCGAACGCGCTGAAAGGGAAGAACATGGACGATTGGATTGCCGTGGAAGACATCAAGGACGTCCAGTGCTGACTCCCGCAGCTTGTTTGGGGAGTAAGTCTATCGCCTGCGTAAAGCCCGAAAATGCATCCAAGACGGTTTCTACACCGCGAGGATAAACCGAAACGTTTTCCCTAAAGCAACGATTTGCGGCAACGCTTGCACACGCGTTAGCGACTGCAGCAATCCGCGTACCTCAATCGTATGTAGGGTGAGCGTGCGTAAGGTAAGTGGCGCAGAGCACACCGGAGGGCCGATGGAGGAATTCGTTCGCAAGTACGAGAGCAGGGTGTACAGGACCGCAGTCGCCATCATGGGGAACAGGGCGGACGCTGAGGATATTGTCCAAGATGCCTTCATCAAGGTGCTGGAGAAGCGTCCCGAGTTTGAGTCCCCCGAACACGAAATCGCCTGGCTAATCCGCGTTACGGTCAACCTTTGCCGGAGTCGCTTGCGGTCGAAGTGGTGGAAGAAGAGGGAACCTCTTCTTGTTTCCTATCCGGCCCGGTCCGAGAGTGAGCAGCAGCTGATGGAGACGATCCTGTCCCTGCCTGCCAAGTACCGGATCGTACTGCACCTTTTCTACTACGAAGGCTACTCGACGAGGGAGATTGCCGAGATTACTGAGCAGAAGGAGTCCACCGTCAGGAGCCTCTTGACCCGCGCGCGCCAGAAACTCGGGGCACTCTTGAAGGAGGAAACGCCATGAAGGGCGGCGTGGATGATATGGAACGCATGGATAGTGTGGAACGCGCTGAGGGCATGGAACACCGCAAGGTGCGTGCGGATTACCGCAGCTATATGGAACGGATAGTAGTGGATGAGGGGCTCCACGGGAGGATCATGAGCCGCATAGCGGAGTCGAGGCAGGCGCAGCGGGCTGAACAGGCGGCGGGGCAGACGTCGCAGGCGCAGGGGGTTAAGCTGCTGGCGGCGGGGCAGACGTGGCGAGTTGAGCGGACAGAGCCGGTGCAGCAGGAGTCGTCCATACCTCGTACGTCCCAGATGCGGAAGTCAGCGGCCGGACGTTTCCTGAGCACCTGTCGCCTTGGAGTGGTCCTGGCATGCGCCGCGGCTATCACCTTCGCCGTCAGGTTTGTCCCGCAGTTGGTTGGTCCTCCACAGGTTAACCCACCACAGGCTAATCCACCGCAGACCGCTGTTCCACCCATCGCTTTGGTGTTCAACCGGCTTGAGGAGTACGCGTCACCATTGGAGGTAGACGTGTCTCCGTCAAAGCGGTACATCCCGGGGTACTTCACGCAGGAACTCTCGGAGGATGACGTAGCCGCGCTCTTTGGCGATGCATGGCCGCAGCTTTCCGAGGATTACGAGGTAAGCGCTGAAGCGGGCTTTTCGGGGGAGGGCGAGCTTCAGCAAGTTAACGTAACGTGTGAGGGACGGGATACCGGGCGGATTGTGAGCATTGTGATGGCTCCAGGCGCAGTCCCGATGGATGTCATGTTGCCTAAAGACGCTG
>DULO01000114.1 GCA_012840345.1 Candidatus Fermentithermobacillaceae bacterium | reverse complement strand
TCTCCCGGAAGTCGCTCCGTAGATATGTTTCTATAGATCGTTTCGTTTCCGTCTTCCGGTCTTGCCCAAAAACCAGAAAAGCCCATAAATCAAGCCTTTCAGAGCCTATTTATCCTCTTTCCTTGACATCAATACCACCGTCTCAACGTGGGGCGTCATGGGGAACATGTCGATAGGCTGGCAGTAAGTAGGTCGCCATCCGAGGGCGTCCAAAGCAATGAGGTCTCTGGCCAGTGTGGCCGGATTGCAGGACACGTAGACAATGCTTCGAGGATTGAACTTGCTGATGGCAGTCAAAGCACGTTCGTCCGCGCCTCCCCTAGGCGGATCTAAGATGACTACTCCGGAAGCAGCGCTGCCGGGACCGCCCAAGTTTGCCGCCCTGATTTGCCTTCCCCGCGGATCTCTCAATCCTAACCGCCCTTGAGAAAGGGCGGGCAAGACTCTCTCCGCCTGCCCTTCAATGAAGGAGACGTTCTCAATCCCGTTTATCTCCGCGTTTTTCCACGCGTCCTTCACGGCGGGTGCAATCTCTTCTATCCCCACGGCTTGGTAGGCCCGCCTAGCGGCGAACAGGGTGATGGTCCCGATACCCGAGTAGACGTCATAGACGATGTCATCCGGACCAATACCGGCCTCGTCCAACGCTTCCTCGTACAACCTGACCGCTTGTTCCGAGTTGACCTGGTAGAAAGAGTGGGGCGATATGCGGAACTTGAGATGGCCCAAGCGTTCGCTGCCGAGGACGTCCTCTATGTAGGGCTTTCCGCCGATAACCCGAACAGTCTTCCCTAAGATGACGTTCGTGCGTTCCATATTAATGTTGAGCGCCACGCTAACGAGTCCGGGAAGCCTTTCGGTAAGTTCTCGAGCTAACGTCGCCTCCCCGGGCACCGTGCGCCCGTTGATGACCAGGACGGCCATGCGCTCTCCGGTTCCGGGGGCGACCCGGGAAACCACATGACGAACGAGCCCGCGGCCTGTCCTCTCGTTGTAGGCCCGGTACTTCCGGGCTCTTATGAGGTTCACCATCTCCGAGACCACTTCGCGCGCGAGGGGGTGTTCCAAGAGACAGTTCTGAGACGCGACCACCTGATGGGTGTACGGGCGATAAAAGCCGGCAACGATCCTGCCGTCCCTTTCGGTCACGGGAACTTCCACTTTGTTTCTATACCCCAGGATCTTAGGCGAAGGGAGACAAGGGCGGATTTCCAAGTCTCTGATCTTGGCGATTCGGGCAAAGGCCTCCTCAACTATCCGGCGTTTCCATTCCAGCTGAAGGCCATAGTCCAGGTGCTGCCACGAACATCCTCCACATTCCCTGGCTACGCGACAGGGCTCAGTCACCCGCCCGGGACCGTGTTCCAATATCTCTGTGACTCTGCCCCGGAGGTACCCCTTGCTGCGCTCGATCTCCACGTACTCGACAACGTCGCCGGGGACAGTCGACTCAAGAAACACAACAAGCCCCTTATCGGGGCCAGATAAGACTCTTCCTACACCCTCGCCGCGGTGATTTAGGCCTGTGACCTGCGCTCTATTTGCCGACAAGACCGATCTTCTCGCATTCTCACTCTATAGGTGGGGGAGCGTCCTCTCCTATGACTATCACTTCGGGCTCCAGATCGACTCCGAAAGCCTCTTTCACTCTCTCTTGGATGATGGACATCAGGGTAAGAACGTCCTTTGCGGTAGCGTTCCCCGCGTTCACGATGAAACCCGAATGCCTTTCGGAAACCTGAGCTCCTCCATACCTGAGCCCCTTCATACCCAAGGCATCGATCATGGCGCCAACATAATGGCCTTTGGGACGCCTAAAGGCGCTTCCCGCGGAAGGCATATTCAACGGCTGTTTGGCTTCCCTCTCTTTGGCGCGGGTTTGCATGAGCTCGTATATGGATTCGCGATCTCCCTCCGCCAACCCGAGCTCGACCCCTAGTATCAAGAGGTCGTTTCTCGTCTGGAAAAGAGAGTGCCTGTAGTCGAACTCAAGTTCATCCTTGTCGAACCAGCGTATGCCGTCTTCCAGGGACGCCGCCTGCACCCGTGTCACCAAGGATCCGAAATCGCCGCCGTAAGCCCCGGCGTTCATGGTTACGGCCCCTCCAACGCTTCCGGGTATGCCGACGGCGAACTCAAGACCCGACAGCTCGTGCTCCAAAGCCGCCTGCACGAGTCTCGGCAACAGCGTGCCGGACTTGGCGAACAAGGTCCCGGCGCCGTTCCGTTCTATGCCGGAAAGACCGGGAGCCATCTTGATAAGGCATCCCCGTATTCCGCCGTCTTTTACGAGGAGATTGGTCCCGTTGCCAACTATATAGCACGGTACCGAAAGATCCCGGCACATGGTCCAGGCCAGCACCGCGTCTTCCACAGTGCGGGGAAGGACGAGGAGGTCGCACGGACCTCCGATTCTAAATGAGGTATGGTTTGCCATCGGTTCAGAGAAAAGCACGCGAGAATCGGAGAGCTTTCTGGCGATGCTCACGAGGCTTTCATCTCTGGTCATCCCTAACCCCCCTAACTCCCCGTAAAAGAATATGCCACCCACCTAGGATAGTATCTTCTCTCTCAACATTATGTTTACCTTCGCCGGATTGGCCCTGCCTTTGCTGGCCTTCATGACTTGCCCGACCAAGAATCCCAGAACCTTGTCCTTTCCGGCCTTGAACTGGGCTACCACCTCGGGATTGGCGGCGATAACCGAGTCCACGATGACGCTTAGGCTGGCGTCATCGGACACTTGCTCCAGTCCTTCTTCTTTAACGATGTCGCCGGGGGCTTTTCCCGTCTCAAACATTTTTATGAGTACATCCTTGGCAATTTTCCCGCTAATCACGCCGTCCTTTATGAGGCCCAACATAGCCACCAGGTTTTCCGGCGTGACCGGTATCGTGTCGTAGGATAAGCCCTTGGCGTTCATGTAGGCCATGATGTCCCCCATCAACCAGTTGGATACCGGCTTCGGTTCTCCTCCCAGTTCAACACATCGATCGAAGAACTTGACCAGGTTCGGGTCAACCGTCAGGACCTCCGCGTCGTATTTGGGCAGCCCTAATACGTTGACGTAAAAATCCACCACTTGGTTCGGAAGCCTGGGCATGGCTCTTTGGACAGACTCAATGAACGCCTCATCCAGCTCAAGCCGGGGCAAGTCCGGGTCCGGGAAGTACCGGTAGTCCTGGCTTGACTCCTTGGCGCGAAGAGAGACCGTTACTCCCTTGTCTTCATCCCAATGCCTCGTCTCGCGCGCTATCCGCTTGCCCTGTTCGATAAGCCTGGACTGCCTATCGTACTCATAAGCCAGCGCCCTGGTCACTGCCCGGAAAGAACTCAAGTTCTTAAGCTCAACGGGGACGCCCATCTGGGCCTCGCCTTTCCGGCGCACCGAAACGTTACAGTCTACGCGCATGGAACCTTCTTCCATCTTGACGTCGGACACACCCGCAAACCTGAGGGTACGCTGCATCTTCTCCAAGTATTCCCGCGCTTCCTCAGGAGATGAGATATCCGGCTCGGATACGATTTCCGCCAAAGGCACTCCGCTGCGGTTGTAGTCGAGTAGCGAGTATGAGGCGGTGGTGATATCGTCGCCGGCGTGCATTGACTTGCCCGCGTCTTCTTCCAGGTGCAGCCGCCTGATGCGGATTCTCTTCCCGCTTGCCAGTTCGACGTAGCCTGACACCGCCAAGGGCTCCTCAAATTGACTGATTTGATATGCCTTAGGCAGGTCGGGGTAGAAGTAATTCTTCCGGTCAAACCGGCTGGAGAGGTTCACACGGCAGTTCAAAGCCAGAGCCGCCATAACTCCGAGCCTTACGGCTTCTTCATTCGCAACGGGCAGCGCCCCAGGCAATCCCATACAAACAGGGCATACATTAGTGTTCGGAGGATCACCAAACTTAGTCTTGCAGCGGCAAAACATCTTGGAAGCCGTCGCCAACTCTACGTGGACCTCAAGCCCTACATTGAGTTCATATTGTGTCTCTGACAACGACTTCACACTCCTCTTGGGAAGATAAGCTCTTTCTCATGGCGGCCGTCTTGGGAACAAACCAGTCAGAACACGCCTCCTCAAACGCGTAGCCCAAAGCCAAGACGGTCTCTTCGTCATACGGCTTGCCCATTATCTGAAGGCCGCACGGGAGCTCGGGCCCGGATTCGTCGGGACGGGAAAAACCGCACGGCACCGACAAGGCAGGTATGCCCGCCAGGTTGACCGGCACGGTAAGTACGTCCGCGGCGTACATTGCCAGCGGGTCATCCACCCTTTCCCCGATCTTAAACGCCACCATGGGTGCGGTGGGGGACAGCAGAACATCGTGGGCAGCGAAAGCCTTATCGAAGTCTCTCCGCACCAAGGTCCGGATTCTGGCCGCTCTTAAGTAATAGGCGTCGTAATAGCCGGCGGACAACGCGAAGGTGCCCAGCATGATTCTCCGCTGTACCTCTATTCCAAAGCCTTGCCCCCGGGTCTCATAATACATTTCGTCAAGGTCCCGGGCTTTCGCCCTTCGCCCGTACCTCACGCCGTCAAACCGGGCCAGGTTCGACGACGCTTCCGAGGGAGCGATGATGTAGTAAACGTCCAGGCAGTATTCGGTTGTGGGCAGGCTTGTCTCGACAACGGTCACGCCCAGGTCCGATATGATCTTGAGCGCCCGTTCGAACTCGCGCCTCACTCCCGGGTCGGTGACAAGTTCCATCATCTCGCGGGGGACTCCGGCGACCAAACCCTTCACCGGTCTCTTGAGCCCCTCCGTGTACCGCGGCACCGGTCTCTTGGAGGTAGTTCCATCCCTGGGGTCCTCACCCGCGATGGCTTCCAAGGCCAGGGCGCAATCCCACACGCTGTTGCCGAAAGGACCGATCTGGTCCAGCGATGAGCCGAACGCGACCAGCCCGTACCGGGAAACCCGACCGTACGTGGGTTTTAGGCCGCAAACACCTGTGAAGCTGGCCGGCTGCCTGATGGACCCTCCCGTGTCGGAACCCAGGGACAAAGGCGCCATCCCCGCCGCGACCGCGGCTGCCGAACCTCCGCTGGATCCCCCGGGCACCCTCTGAAGGTCCCACGGATTGCGGGTAACCCCGAAAGCTGAGTTTTCGGTTGAAGATCCCATGGCGAACTCGTCACAGTTGGTCTTGCCCGTGAACACCGCTCCAGCCTTGCGCAGCTTCTTGACCGCCGTAGCGTCGTAGGGGGAAATATACCCTTCCAAGATGCGAGACGCGCAAGTGCACTGCACGCCTTTTAGGTTCAGATTGTCCTTCAAAGCCACAGGGAGACCGGCCAAGGGACCGGGATCTTCGCCCCGCATGATAAGGGCGTCCACTCTCGCGGCGTCCAACCTGGCCTGGGGCTCAATAAGTTCAATGTAAGCGTGTATTTTTGGTTCAACCTCCGCGGTCCTCGCCAAGAAAGAATCGAGGACTTCCTGAGCGGAGATCTCCTTCCTAAGCACTTGTTCCCTAATGTTTTTGGCTCCTAGTTCCCAAATCTCCATAAACACCACTCCCCGGCTTCCTTATTCTGAACCTTGAGGCGCATCCCCCGGCGTGCCTTCTCTCGGGACCGAAACGTACGGCCCCTCGGATGAAGGCGCCAACTTAAGCACTTCTTCCCGTGGCAATCCGGGAGCGGGACGGTCTTGGTCCAGAACAAGTCTTTGGACATCACCGGCACCGAAAGTCGGCTCGACTCCCTCCACGTCCAACGCCTTAAGCCGTTCCATACGCAAAAGGATAGACTCCAGATCCTTTTCCAAGCGTCTCATTTCATCCTCGGACAGCTTGAGCCGGGCTAAGTCGGCTACGTGCTTTACGTCTATCTTCACGAAATTCCCTCCTAACCGCGGGTCTCCTTGTCCGTCGAAAGCTCAAGGAACTCTTGGGGCGACATCACCTTGACGCCGAGCTCTCTCGCTTTTTGCAGTTTGGAGCCGGGACTCTCTCCGGCTATCACCGCGTAAGTGTTCTTTGAGACCGACGAGGAGACCTTGCCGCCCAGGCGCGCCACGAGTTCTTCGGCTTCCTTTCTGGTCATGCCGGGCAGCGTCCCTGTTATAACCAAGGTTTTCCCCGAAAGCGGCCCTTCGACGGGCTCCTCTTTCGCGGCGTCCTGCATGCCCCTAAGGCCCGCCTTCCTGAACTTGTCCAGGAGCCGCCTGAGAGACTCCTGAGACCTCGCGGCCTCTATAGCCCTGACAGTCTCGGGGCCGATATCCCTCACTTGCGACAGCTCTTCGGGAGTCGCGTTCATGAAAGCGTCCATGGAGCCGAATTGCTCCGCTATGGTCTGGGATAACCGAAGGCCGACATGCCTTATCCCCAACGCGAACAACAGCTTAGCCATAGGATTGTCCTTGGACGCCTGAATAGATGATATCAGGTTGGCCGCGGATTTTTCGCCCATGCGGGGCAAGCGGCGCAAGTCGTCGACGGTCAAGAAGTACAAGTCGCCCGCGTCTTTAACCAGACCCGATTCAAGAAGGGCATCGACCATGGCCGGACCAAGACCCCTTATGTCCATGGCGTCCCTGGACGCGAAATGTATCAGCTGTTCCCGGAGCCTCGCGGGACATGTCGCGCTCGTACAGCGCCACGCTACCTCGCCGGGAAACCGTTGAGCCTGGGATCCGCATGAGGGGCAAACCTCGGGCATGCGGAACTCTCGTTCTTCACCGGTCCTCTTTTCTTTCAGGACCTTCACGATTTCCGGTATGACTTCGCCCGCTTTCTGAAGCACCACGGTGTCACCAATCCGGACGTCCAGTTCGCGAATAATGTCTTCGTTATGCAAGGTGGCGCGTGACACCGTTGAGCCAGACACTCGCACCGGCTCTAGGATTGCCGTTGGAGTGATCACCCCGGTGCGCCCGACTTGGACGATTATGTCCAAAACCTTGGTCTCAACCTGTTCGGCGGGAAACTTGAACGCGATGTGCCCTCTCGGCGAGTGAGCGGTAGCGCCAAGCCTCGAGAACAGGCGCCTGTCATTCACTTTGATTACGATTCCGTCGGTGTCGTAGGTAAGGCGGTGTCTCTTCTCGTCCCAAACGGAGATGGCGGACAAAAGTTCGTCAGGGGAATAACACAGGTCATACTCGGGTACGGGGAAGCCCATATCTTTCAGGAAAGAAAGGACCTCTACCTCGGTGCTAAGGTTTACGTCCCCTCTTATTTCGTAAAAGAGCGCTCGTAGAGGCCTTTGGGCGGTCACCGACGGATCTAGCTGCCGCAACGAGCCCGCCGCGGCGTTTCGGGGATTGGCGAAAACCGAGAGTCCCGCTTCCTCCCTTTCTTTGTTGAGCCGGGCAAAGTCTTCCCTGGGAAGGTAGACTTCTCCCCTGACCTCCATAAGGGGCGGGTAACCGGGCCTTAATGCCAGGGGGACCGATCTCACGGTCCTCACATTCTGGGTGACGTCTTCCCCCGTAATGCCGTCTCCTCTGGTAAGCCCGAGCGCGAGGATGCCGTTCTCGTAACGGAGAATTACCGAAAGCCCGTCGATCTTGGGCTCCACCACAAAACCGGGGGCGTCCTCGGGCCTGGAAGAAGACCGTACTCTCTGGTAGTAGGCCATCACGTCAGAATCATCGAACGCGTTTGCAAGGCTTAAGACCGGGCTGGAATGGGGCACCGCCCGAAAGGCGCCGGAAACCGCGCCCCCTACCCTTTGGGTTGGGGAGTCCGGAGTAACCAGGTCGGGGTACTGCTTTTCGATGGCCTCCAGTTCACGGTAAAGTTTGTCGAACTCCGCGTCTGAAATGGTAGGCCGATCCAGGACATAGTAGCGGTACTGGTGCTCCCTAATCTCTTGACGGAGCTCTCTTGCCCTTTCTTCGGCCTTCTGACGCGTCATGTCTGCCATGAGGAATCCCCCCGCTTATCAGTCTTCCCAAGTGCGGACTTCCAAAAGCTCCCTGGGGATCTCTGAAATGAACCTTGACACACGGGTACGGGTCGGCCCGAGGTAACCATTCCGGGCAAACGCGAAGGTGAGGTACAGCCTGAGTTTGGCCCTGGTCATTCCAACGTACATGAGACGACGTTCTTCCTCAAGCTGCCTCTCATCCAAGAGCGCCCTGGAGTGAGGCAGGAGTCCCTCTTCCAGTCCGACCAAAAACACGGCCTCAAACTCTAATCCCTTGGCGGAGTGAAGGGTGCCCATAACGCAAGACTCTTTCTTCTCATCGTACGAGTCTTGGTCGGACGCCAAAGAACAGTTCTCCAAGAAACTGTAAAGCGGGTTTTCCATTTCGTCGTACTGCCGGAGCGACCCCATTAACTCGGAGAGGTCCTCGAGACGGGACTGGCTCTCAGAGGTGCCTTCATTCCGGAGAGCTTCCAGATAACCGGTTTTTTCGAGGGTATCGTGGAGCAGCTGGCCCAAAGGCAAAGACGAAGCGGCTCTACGCATTTCCATTAGGGCAGTTCCCAGTTCCAAGGCGCCTTTCTTCTGAGGCCTTGTGAGCCCCTTGATAGATTCGGCCGAACACATAGCGTCTACCAGCCCGACATCTTGTTCTTGAGCGTAACGGACTATCTTTTCGATGGCGGCCGGCCCCAGCCCGCGCGGAGGCTCGTTCGCCACGCGCTCCAAGGAAAGCCTGTCTTTGGGGTACGCGAGAAGCCTCAAGTAACTCACGGCATCGCGTATGTGCTTCCGCTCGTAAAATCTGAAGCCCGCAAGCACTGTGTAAGGCACGCCGGCGTTTATAAAGGCTTCTTCAAAAGACCTCGACTGGGCGTGGGTTCGGTACAGTATGGCGCATGAAGAGAGGGGGAGCCCCTCGCCAACAAGCCGCTCGATTTCGGAAACGACGAATCTGGCTTCGTCTTCGGCGCTCTGACCCGCGTACACAGTGATGGGCAATCCGCCTTTCTTTGAAGTCCAAAGCCTTTTGTCCTTACGTTCGAGGTTGTGCTTCACCACATTGAAGGCGCCGTCCAAGATAACCTGGGTAGACCGGTAGTTCTGCTCAAGCTTGACCACTTTGCATTCAGGATAGTCTCTCTCAAAATCCAATATGTTGCGAATATCGGCTCCGCGGAAAGTGTAGATGCTTTGGTCATCGTCGCCCACCACGGCAATCCGCCTGTGAGACGCCGCCAGGAGTTTGGTTAGCTCGTACTGGGCCCTGTTGGTGTCCTGATACTCGTCCACGAGAATGTGCTGGAATCTCTCTTGGTACTTTTGCAAGATACGCGGGTTTCCCCGGAACAGGAGCACGGTCTCCATAAGGAGATCGTCAAAGTCCAGAGCGTCCATCTCCAAGAGCTTCCGTTTATACAGAGAGTACGCTTGAGCCACCTTGGTCTCGTAGAAAGTAGAAGCTCGAGCGGCGTATTCGTCCGGTCCCATGAGTTCGTCTTTGGCGTTGGAAATGGC
This sequence comes from Candidatus Fermentithermobacillaceae bacterium, assembly GCA_012840345.1. Lineage (GTDB taxonomy): Bacteria > Bacillota > Sulfobacillia > Fermentithermobacillales > Fermentithermobacillaceae > DULO01. Next base: position 63,992 of record DULO01000114.1, on the reverse strand, counting down.
GTGGAGTATGCCCCTGGGAGGGTATTGTTTCTCAGAAAGGTTCAACTCTTTAAGGCACGCCTTCATGACTTTTAGCTGGTCCGAGTCGTCGGCTATGGAAAAGCGGCCTGACCTTCCTATCCCCGGAAACTCGGCACGGAGGACCCTGGCGCAGAAGGAATGGAAAGTCATGGCCCATACGCCCTCGCCCTGCTCTCCCAAGAGAGCCGCTATCCGGGTTTTCAGTTCGTTGGCCGCCTTGTTGGTAAACGTGATGGCAAGGATCGACCAAGGTTCCCATCCCGACGCGATTATGTACGCGACTCTCCTGGTAAGCACCGTCGTCTTGCCGCTTCCCGCGCCGGCCAGTATTAAAAGGGGTCCTTCGACGTGGGTGGCCGCCTCCACTTGCCTCGGGTTCAACCCAAGAAGGACCCGCTCTTTTGCTTCGCTAACCGCGTCTTTCGAGTTTGTCTTTGTCATCAAAACACCGCCGCGATCAATATGTAACAGTCCAATTATAGCGGATTGATCCAAGCCATGGCAGGTCAAGGGCGTGCCCAAGTCCCCGCCTTAGGGAAAGCCCTAACCTCTAGCAGGAGTCTCGCGCCGGACGAAGAATAGTTGTAGTTTGGACAGGTGTTTTGTTAAGATAGTTTTTCACTCTAATTAGGAGGAAGCATGGTTAAGGGAACACCGGCGGTAGTTCAGAGCGACGGCACCATCTTGCTTGAGGTAGACAACCCGGCTTTTGAGGAAGCCAGGGACAGCCTCATGCGCTTCTCCGACCTGGTGAAGAGCCCTGAATACATACACACTTACCGGCTTTCCCCTCTGTCTCTTTGGAACGCGGCTTCCTGCGGGCTTACGTCAGAAGAAGTGATTGAGGCCCTCTCGGCCGTGTCAAAGTACGAAGTTCCCTCGAACATTAAGGCGTTTATCGCCGACACGATGGGCAAGTACGGCGTCTTGACCCTGCACAGCGAAGAAGACCGGTTGCTCTTAAGGTCCAAAGATGTCTTTGTGCTGGAGGAAGTCAAGAGATCCGATAAGACGGCCCCGTTCATCGAAGAGATATTGTCCGACGGAACCCTGGTCATACGGCAGAACGCCCGGGGCCCTCTAAAACAAGCCCTCATAAAAATGGGTTACCCGTGCGAAGACCTTGCCGGGTACAAAGCGGGTGACCCGCTGCCTATCCGTTTCGGTTACACCTCCAACGGAGAGCGCAAGTACTCGCTGCGGCCCTACCAAAAGGCCGCCTGTGAAGCCTTTTGGGCCGGCGGCAGCGCGCGGGGAGGAAGCGGAGTAATTGTGCTCCCGTGCGGCGCCGGCAAGACCATCGTCGGGATGGGAGTCATGGAGAAAGTCGGCATGCAGACCCTCATCCTCACCACGAACGTCGTGGCGCTCCGGCAATGGATTTCAGAGCTTCTGGACAAGACCGACCTGTCCCCTGACATGGTGAAAGAATACAGCGGTGAATGCAAGGAAATCGGCCCGGTGACGGTTTCCACCTACCAGATACTCACGTATCGAAAGAGGGGCGGAAAACCCGAATACCCCCACTTCGAGCTTTTCGATAAGCGCAACTGGGGACTCATTATTTACGACGAAGTTCACCTCTTGCCCGCGCCGGTGTTCCGGATTACGGCGGACCTTCAGGCCAGAAGAAGGTTGGGCCTCACCGCCACCCTGGTCCGGGAAGACGGGCGGGAGGACGAGGTCTTTAGCTTGATCGGGCCCAAGAAATTCGACAAGCCGTGGAAAGAACTTGAGGAACAAAACTGGATAGCCCAGGCCCTCTGCCACGAGATCCGGGTGGACCTGAGCTCTGAGGACCGCCTGGAATACGCCGTCGCCGATGAGCGCGACAAGTACCGCATAGCGGCTACCAACCCGAGGAAACTTGAGATCCTAAAGCATATCCTCAAGCGGCATCAGGATGACCAGGTCCTTGTTATCGGCCAGTATCTAGACCAGTTAGAAGGCATATCCACTGAGTTGGGCGCCCCGCTTCTCTGCGGGCAGACTCCCAACGCCGAGCGGGAAGCTCTGTACCAAGCCTTCAAAGAGGGCCGGCTGAAGACGCTGGTAGTGTCCAAGGTCGCGAACTTCGCCGTAGACCTGCCTGACGCCAGCGTGGCGATTCAGGTGTCCGGCACGTTTGGCTCCCGCCAGGAAGAAGCCCAGCGGCTCGGGAGATTGCTCAGGCCAAAACCGCAAGGCGACTGCGCCGTCTTTTACTCGCTGGTCACGCGGAACACCAAGGACCAGGAGTTCTCGCAAAAGAGGCAGCTATTCCTAACAGAACAAGGGTACAAGTACACCATTTGGGAGGCCCAACACTTTATAGAGGCGGACGCCCGGGAGATGAACACGCGATGAAACTCTATGACGCGCTCTGCTCTACCTCTTTGGAACGGGTCCGGGGAATCGCCGCCTTCTACGGGATTCCTCCTACGAAACCGGGAGTACCTGAGGGAAAGCCGGGAGCCGACCTTTGCGGGAGAATAGCCGCCCACCTCTTGGTGCCGGCCAACGCTCTGGTCGCCATGAACGGGCTAAACCAGGAAGAAATGCTTGCCTTAAGACTCATAACCATTGCCGCGGGGGGACAAGGGGTAGTCGTCGAGCAGTGCCATCAAAAGCTGAACCAACTCTCGCGCAAGTGGAGGCGCAACGGGGCCAAGGTCATCGAGGCTCTCATTTCCCGCGGGCTGGTCTTCACCCGCAGGGAAGGATACCGTCACATCTACTATGTAGCTTCGGACCTCAGGGAAGTCCTGGCCGACTTCTTCCTGAAAGACCTGTACAAGTCCGCCGCTGTGGACAACATGAGGTTCTCCCCGAGGCGCAGGTGCGACTTCGCCATGCCTTTAAGGCACATATGCCTGTTCTTGTCCTACCTGCGCAAGAGCGAGGTCAGGCTTACCCAGTCCGGGAACATCTTTAAGAAGGCACAAACCGACATACAAAGCCTCATTGAAGAAGAAGCCGCGCCGTTGGATGAGACGCTGTTTCCCGTGCGCTATCCTCCCAGGCTCGCTCTCCTGCTCTACTTCGCCAAGTCCAAGGGCATGGTGGAAGAAAGAAGCGGGACTTTGTGCCTGAACCAAAAGGCTCTGTCCTGGATAGAAACGCCCTACGAGTCTTGGCGCAGGGACCTTTACGAATACTGGCGTCAGACCTACATCCAGCAGGACACCGACCTCCAGACCCTCTTGTGGGTGATCATGAGGTCTCCTGAGGACTCTATCCTTTCGCTGGAAGCCCTACTCAACGAAATGAACACCCTGTCTACCAGCCACTCGTCCCACGGGCTTAACCTGCGGGTCGAGCGAAACTTGGTGGACATCCTGGAGTACTTGGGCGGGCTGGAAGTGGCGTCCTCAATCAACGGGCTTTTCTTGAGACCGACGGCTACGGGAAGGGCTTTATTTGGCTCAGCCCCATACCCTGAGGAACCCTTCGACCGGTACGTGTACGTGCAACCCAACTTCGAGGTATTTGTGCCCTCTACCATCGCACCGCGAACTCTTTGGACGATAGACGGGTTTGCTGAGCTCCTAAAGCAAGATCAGATGATGGTGTTCAAGCTCACCCGGAACTCGGTCTACAGGGGGTTGCTTTTGTCCCATACTCCGGAGACCATCTCCAAGTTTCTGGAGGAGAATTCAAAGACACCTATCCCTCAAAACGTCGCTTATTCCATCGCTCATTGGGGAACGTCTTACGGGCGCATTGAGTTTGAGGAAGCGATACTGCTAAAGTGCGACACCGAGGAACTGGCCGATGAGCTGCTCCTATCCCCCAAAATCCGGCCTCACCTCAAGGGAAAAGTTGGGCCGTGCTGCCTGGTAGTCAACAGGGCTGCCTACGACCAGCTCATCTCCGCCTTGGCCGATGAAGGGTACATGCCAAAGTTGAACGGGAACCCGAGGCTTAGTCACGAGATAGCCGGGCAGACAGGCTAGCTAGATGTCCCGGATGGGGCGCGCGAGTGGGAGATAGCGGCCCGTTTTCTGGGCTCCTTTATCGTACTGGTTGACCCAGAAGAAAGACAACGCCAGACCCGCGATGCCCAAGACCGTGCCCCATATTACTGGACTCTGAAGCATCCCGCCCAGAATCCAACCTAGGCCGAACCCGCCGAAAGCGCTCAAGAGAGGCACCATGTAGACGATAAAGGAAAGTCTCACGTAGTCGCGCCCCTCCATCTCAAGCTCGACAAGCTCCCCCGGCTGCACGTCTCCCACAGGTATGGCTTCAACGATGATATCGTTATCGTTTCCGAACCTTACGTGGGCGTGAGAACACTTGCCGCACCGCTCGCAGGCGTCTGTCCTCCTGACCGACACCGTGATCCTGCCGCCTTCCACTGATACAACTCTGCCTATCTCTCGCACTGCTGTTCCCCCAACTTCCGGCTAGAACAAAATCTTGTGCCTGTTCCATCCTACATTGAGGACGAGCCCCACCGCAAACGAGTTGACCAGCAAGGCGGACCCACCGTGGCTCAAGAATGGAAGAGGGACTCCCGTTACAGGCATGATGCCCATGGTCATTCCCAGGTTCACCACCAAGTGGAACAGGAACATGGACAGTATGCCAGCGGTGACCAACGTACCTTCCTTGTCGGCGGCGGTAACGCAGGCGATCAGGCACCTGATGAGGATAATCAAGTAGAGCCCCAAGACGAGGAGGGTCCTGAAAAACCCCAGTTCCTCTCCGACCACCGAGAAGATGAAGTCTGTGTGCTGCTCAGGGATGAAATCCAAGCGGTTCTGAGTGCCTTTACCCAATCCTTTGCCCCACAACATGCCCGAACCTATGGCTATCTTGGACTGAAGCACCTGGTAGCCTGTGCCGAGCGGATCCTGTTGGGGGTTAAAGAGGGTGGTAATCCTCTTGATTTGGTAGTCTTTTAGGGGAAGCGGCAGCCCCAGATAGCGGTTCGCCGCCAAAAGAAGAGCCAAGACCAACAATGCCAAGAACCCCAGCCTCAAGATTTTGATTCCCGGAGTCCCGCTGAAGTACAGCATCCCGGTGCTCACAGCCACAAGCACCAACGACGTCCCGAGGTCGGGCTGCTTCATGATGAGGAGCAAGGCCGGGACGAACCACGCGTAATACATGACGAAATCCCAGAAATTCTCGGGGGGGTCCTCCCAGCGCGACAAGAGCCGTGCACCGAACAACACCACAGCCACTTTCGCGAGCTCCGATGGCTGCAAGGGAAAAAGACCCAGGTCGATCCACCTTCTTGCCCCCAAGACTTCATCCCCGATGAACAGCACCAGCACCAACAGCGCTATCGTCGCTCCGTAAATCCACGGCGAGATGTTGACCATGTCGCGGTAGTTGATGAACGTACCCAAAGCGAGGGCAAATAAAGACAAGCCCACCAACACGGCTTGCTTTTTCATCCAGTAGTGCCCGCCGGATGAGTGGGTCGCGCTGTCTATCAGAGGAAGCGAAAGAGCGTCCAACAGCAGTACGGCGATAAGCAAGTACGCGTCGATACGCCTGACAATCCTGCGCTCAATACGAACGCTGGGCAGTTCTATCGTTGGAAATCCCGCCTCTTTTCACCGATATCACCGGTATGCTGGCCACAAGCGCCCTCTTTCTGTCTATATCCTTCCAGGTAAACTCTATGCCAGACCGGTCTATCTCTACATACTTGGATATGGCAAGGATCACGTCGTCCCTCATTTGCTCCATGGTCTGGGGAGCCACCGCGAGCCGGTCCTGCATCAACACCAGCCTTAACCTGTCCTTTGCCACATCTTTCGGAGCCTGTTTCCTCCCGAACCAGTTCAGCATGGCTATCCCCCCTAACCTAATTTGACCATGCGCTTAATCTTCTCCCACACGCTTTCTTTCTCTGTTAGGTCCATAAACGGAACTTGTTCGCCCATAAGCCTGCGCGCGATGTTCCTGTACGCCTGCCCCGCCCTTGACGATTCCTGAAGCACGGCAGGCTCGCCCCGGTTAGTTGAGACCACTATGTATTCATCGTCGGGGACTACTCCTACCAAGTCGATGGCGAGGATATCCAGAATATCGGGGATATCCATCATGTCCCCCCTGGCGACCATCTTCGGCTTCAACCGGTTGATGATAAGCTCTGGTTTGGAGAACCCAGAAGCCTCAAGCAGCCCGGTGATCCTGTCGGCGTCCCTTACCGCGGATACTTCCGGAGTTGTGACGATCACCGCGGAGTCGGCGCCGGCGATTGCGTTCTTGAACCCCTGTTCAATGCCTGCGGGACAGTCCACGAGAACGAAGTCGTGCTCCTCCTTGAGGGCCATCATCAGCTCCTTCATCTGTTCCGGGCTAACCGCGTTCTTATCCTTGGTCTGGGCCGCGGGCAGGAGGAACAATCCGTCCACACGCTTGTCCTTGATCAGGGCTTGTCTCAACCTACAGTAGCCCTCGACCACATCGACCAGGTCATAGACGATCCTGTTTTCCAAACCCATGACCACATCCAAATTGCGCAGGCCGATGTCGGCATCCACCATAACAACTTTGCAGCCTTGGATGGCCAACGCTACACCCAGGTTCGCGCAAGTGGTGGTCTTGCCTACTCCGCCTTTGCCTGACGTGATCACTATAGTCTCACTCAACGCTCTCCCTCCCATCGGGTACCCTCTAACGGCTCAACAACAATAATACCATCCTTAAGCCTCGCCACTTCCGGCTCCCTGGCTACACCCGCGCCTCCCTCGGGAGGTCGTCCAATAACGTCGGCTATCCGCAACTGTGTGGGAGCCAAGCTGAACGCCACCACGGCCACTCCGCTGTCGCCTGAGGCGCCCGCGTGGGCTAGCCCCCTGAGGGAACCCATAACCACGATGTCCCCGGTCGCCTTGACTTCAGCCCCCGGGTTAACGTCTCCCACTATAACAACGTTTCCCTCATAGGCGATGCGTTGACCCGACCGCAAGGTACCCCGGTACAAGAGGGTTTCGGGCAGCTTCCCGTAGGAAACCGGACTCTTTGTAACGGGTTCCCTCGGCTCCTCATTGCGCTCGGACCGGACCTTGGGAGGCTCTTGCCTCTTGGGCTTGGCTTTAGGCTCTCTTTCCTTCGGAGCCTGTCCGGTCTCAGCCCGTACCACCTTCTTTAGCCGGAGCCCGTAAGGATACGCGAGAATCTGCTGGATCTCCAATATCTGTTCAAGAGAAAACGGGGTATCTCCTGTATCCAGAATCACGTCTGACCCCTGAAAAAAGAACTCAGCGCTCTTAAGCCGCTCAGAAAGCAATTCTTTGAGCACGTTGAAATCTTGGTTTCCGTTGAGCGTGAGGTAAAGCCCTTCTTTTACTCCTTTGAAAGAGACATCTTGCTTGTCTGCCACGTTTTACACCCCCGCCTGCGACATGTCATGGAGTAACCGGAACCTCTTCTGTCTTCTCGGCGAAGTAAGCATCAAACACGGCTCTGGCGATGGGAGCGGCAACCGCCGATCCGCCGCCGCCTTGGTCCACGACAACCGCCACGGCAATCTCCGGATCCTCGTAAGGTCCAAAGCCGACAAACCAAGCATGATTCTCTCCCAGAGGATTCTCTGCTGTACCGGTTTTCCCTGCCACTTTGATGGGTAGGTCCCAAAAAGCCCAGTAAGCGGTGCCTTGAGGTGAGGAGGTAACTTCGTACATGCCCCTCTTCACGGTGTCCAGAACCGACTGGTCTACTTGGAGCACGCCGCTTATCTCAGCCGGGAACTCGGCGATCAGATTCCCCTCGGCATCCTGCACCTTATAAGCCAAGCGCGGTTTCATCCGGACGCCGTTGTTGGCTATCGACTGGGTGACCGACGCCATCTGGATCGGTGTATCCAGGTGAAACACTTGCCCCATGGCCGCCATCATGTGCTCGGCGAAAAGGACTTCAGGCTGCGCGACCCGGCCGTCCGCGTACGCGTTGGCCTTCCATTCCGAGGAGGGGACGGTCCCGTAGTTTTCTCCCAAGAGGTCGATTCCGGTCTTTGAACCCAGCCCCAACGCCGTGGCGTACTTAGCCATAGCGTCGACTCCGAGCCGCCGGCCGACTTCATAAAAATACACGTTACATGAGTACTTGAGCGCGTCCACAATGTTGACGGCTCCGTGTCCCCCTGCCCTGTTGCACGGCAAAGAGGGAACCATGGGATGGTATCCCGGATCGTATATGGTTTCTTGCGGAGTCACCGCCCCTTCCGCCAAAGCGGCGATAGCTGAGACTATCTTAAACGTTGAACCCGGCGGATAAAGGCCTGTGGTGGCGAGATTGGCAAACCGCCATTGGTTTGTCTCGAGCAGCTCGTCCAACTCCGCTTGGGAAATCCCGGTCACCAGACGGTTCGCGTTAAACCCAGGGTAGGACACCATGGCCTTGACCGCGCCCGTTTTTACGTCAAGCACCACAACCGACACGGCCTTGGCCTTCGGTCGCTCCTCGAGAGTTCTCTTCGCCGCCTCTTCGGCGGCTGCCTGTATGTTCTTGTCCAGATTCAGGTAAAGGTCGTATCCCGGAACAGGTTCTATCCCAGCCCCCACGTTTCCGGTAGGACGCCCCCTGTAGTCCACCTCAACCTGGTATCCGCCGTCTTTGCCCCTAAGATACTCCTCGTAGTACGCCTCAAGTCCCTGCTGCCCTATGGTGTCGCCTATCTTGTAATCCTTCCACCGCGGGTCCTTCAGCTGCGCGGCGCTTATCTCGCTCACGTACCCCAAGACCGGAGAAGCGAGCTCGTTGCCCGGGTAGTACCTGATAGGTTCTGCCTCAATGAAGACTCCCGGCAAGTTGGGAGCGTCTTCGACGATGGCCGTGTACTGTTCAGGAGTTATGTCTCTGGCTATGGGTATCGGCTCGAAATACCTGCCGGCGTACTTCTGTATCTGCTTTTCCGCTTCCGCCACATCCTGGCCCAAGATCGAGCAAAGCCTGGGAAGGGTCTCTTTGGCTTTCTCCGAGTCCAGGTACCAGTAAAACACGGAAAAAGACGGGCGGTTTGTCACCAGCGGTTCCCCGTTGGCGTCAAAAATGTTGCCCCTGGGCGCGGGGATAGGTGTGATGCGCATGTAGTTCTCCTCGGATAGGAGCAGGTATTTTTCGCCCTGCACTACCTGCAAGTTGAACAACTGGGCTGTCAAAATTAAGAAGGCCGCCGCTATTAAGATGAGGAACGTATCCCGTCTCCCCTTAAGCTCCGGAGAAGGCAAGTCGTTCACGCCCATGCCCTCCTATCCTGGTCGCTGTCATCGGGGAACAAGGCAAAGATTAAGTTGACGACTCTCTTCACCACAAACCCGACAGGCAATAGAGCCGCGGCGGACCATACCAGTGAAAACCCCAAGACCGTGCCGAAATACTGAAAACCGATCCTGATATCCATAAGCCTTAAGAGCCCGTAACAGGTTAAGTCTCCGGCAAGGTTGCCCAGCAAAGCGATGAGGACTCGAGACGGCAGAGCTTCCGGACTCAAGAACCTTCGGAGAGAAGATGCCGTCGCCGCGGCTACCGCCAGGGAGACCGCCCGGGCGCCCGGCGCTCTCAAGATTGTGAGGTCCTCCAAAAGGCCTATCAAGAAACCGCCCGGAAGAGCAACCCACCCGTTGCAAGAAAGCCCGATTGTGACCGCCAAGACGGTAAGAAAGTCGGGCCGGTTGACTGCCGGGAAAACAGAAAACTCCAAGGCTTTCAACACAGGAGACAAAACCAGCGCTGTGAGGATGGTAAACAGTTCGCGCCTAGTCATGGTAGCAACACCATGACTTCTTCCAGGTGTTCCAGGTCGGTCGCCGGCCTAACCACAGCCTCTTTGACCAGCCCCGGCTGGGGAACATAGACAGAAACCACTTCTCCGATAAGGAGCCCGGACGGGTACTTGCTGCCTACTCCGGATGTCAGTATCTTGTCGCCTGTCTGGACATCGGTGTCCTTGGAAAAAAGCCTGAACACTAGGGTTGTCGGTCCGCTCCCGCCGAGCGTGACCCCATAATCCCTGGAACGTTCCACCAAGGCGCCCACGCCGCTTTCCGGATCGGTGATAAGCAAGACGGTAGAGTAGTGGTCCTCCACCGAAATCACCCTGCCGACCAGTCCGCTTCGTGAAACCACGGCGCAATCCACCTCGACTCCGTCCAAAGCGCCTTTAGAAATGCCTATGGTTGAGAACCACTTGGACGGGTTCCTGCCCACAACCTTCGCGACCTCATACCTGCCCGGGGCCGTTTCCACGAAATTAAGCAGGTCCCTTAGGCGTTCGTTTTCCTTTTTTGCTTCTGCGAGTTCCGCCTTAAGCGCTTCAATGGCTTCCAACTCGGCTTTGAGGCTCTCGTTTTGGGCCAAGAGGGCGAGCTTGTCTTGGAAGGCGGTGCTCCATACGGTGTAGCGGTCCCTGACCGAGGAGAAGGCTTTGTAAAAGGGACTTCCCAGGCGGTACAACAAGGACTCCCAAAAAGAAGGTCCCTCCAGAGGCTTTCCTGTTAGGTTCATCAGGAAGACTGAGGCAGCGACCAACAGTGCGAGAGTAATGACCTTCTTATACGGAAAGTGCCGCCTCACGTCTTCCCATCCCTTTGCGCTTCTCGTCTCTTATTGCTTCGCCCGCCTGGAAGATGCCAAGACCTTGCGAAGCATAACCTGGTCCTCCAACATGGCCCCAGTTCCCCGGGCGACGGCTCCCAACGGGGTGTCGACTATGTGCACAGGCATGCCGGTTTCCTGGGAAACCAGCTTGTCCAGGCCTTTCAGCATAGAACCTCCGCCTGACATGACGATGCCGCGGTCCATAATGTCTGCGGCCAGCTCGGGCGGAGTCCGCTCCAAAGTCTCTTTGATGGCGTCTACTATAGCGCTCACAGGCTCGGACAACGCCCTGCGGATCTCCTTGGAATCCACGGTGATCGTCCGGGGGAGACCTGTCACCAAGTCCCGGCCCCTGATCTCGGCGGTCAGTTCCTCGTCCAGGTCAAACGCGGATCCTATAGTCATCTTGACGTCCTCGGCGGTTCTCTCGCCTATGAGCAGGTTGTACGCCTTCTTCACGTAGTTGACGATCGCTTCGTCCATCTCGTCGCCTGCCACACGGATGGACTTGGAGGTGACTATACCCTCCAAGGAGATCACCGCGACCTCACAGGTGCCCCCTCCGATGTCGACTATCATGTTGCCTGTAGGCTCGTTTACGGGAAGGCCGGATCCAGCCGCGGCTGCCATGGGTTCGGGAACCGTCTCGGCGTCACGGGCTCCCGCCGACTCCGCCGCGTCAATTACGGCCCTCCGTTCAACTTCGGTGCAGCCGGACGGCACAGCTACCAAGACAAACGGCTTTAAGATGCGCCTCCTTTGGGCCTTGCGGATGAAGTGGCGCATCATCGCCTGGGTTATGTCAAAGTCCGCGATCACTCCGTCCTTCATGGGGCGAACGGCTACGATGTTCCCGGGGGTGCGTCCGATCATCTGCTTCGCCTCGGTGCCCACCGCCAACACTTCCTTTGAGTCGGCGTTAATGGCCACAACCGACGGCTCCATCAAGACGATCCCTCTACCCCTCACATAGACCAAGGTGTTGGCAGTACCAAGGTCAATGCCGATGTCCCTGCTGAGGTAGTTGTAGAGAAACTGCACCGTACACACTCTCCTTTAAACGTTCGAATGGACTCTTAATTAGAACCAGCCGGGACACGACTCCCTCATACTGTGGTATTTGCCCCTGCCGACCACGACGTGATCGAGAACATGGATTCCCAGGAGCTTTCCTGCCTCTATTAAACGCCTCGTAATGTCCATATCGTCATCGCTCGGTTCCGGATCCCCGCTGGGGTGGTTATGGACCAAGATGATGGCCGCCGCGCTTTTCTTGATGCAGCACTTGAATATCTCTCGCGGGTGCACTATCGCCGCGTCCAAACTGCCCACCGAAACGAGGTCCTTTCCGGTTATCTGGTTCCGTGAGTTTAGGGTCAGGATCCAGAAATGCTCTCTGTCCAGGTTTTCGGCCTCAAGCCTTATGTACTCGAACACTTCTTTCCCTCTCGTGACCGAAAACCGCTTTTCCATCCCTTGCTGGCTTAGCCTGCGCCCGATCTCCACGGCCGCGGCCAACCTGGCTGCCTTAGCCGGGCCAACTCCGGCTATCCCTTTGAGTTCGTCCTGGGACCACCTCAAGAGAAACCCCAGACTCGTTCCGCACTGTTCCTCGCTTTTGGCCAGTATCCTTTGGGCAAGCCCCAGCGCCGTCTCAGACGAACTGCCGGTGCCCAAGAGGATGGCGAGTATCTCCGCGTCGGAAAGGTACTGGGCGCCAAGCCGCTCCAGCCTTTCTCGCGGCTTGTCTCCTTCCGGCCAGTCCCTAATTGTCAATCGTTCTTTCGCTATCGGGTATTCCTCCTGTGCCGCGCCCTTCGCAGCCCAAATACCCGCCGCTATGCCGTAAGGTGAGAGAGCTTCACCCCTGCTTCTTTCAATAGATCCAGGACTTTCGGAAGCGGAAGCCCGATCACCCCTGTGTAGTCCCCTTCGATCCTCTCAATCAGAAAAGCGCCGGCCCCTTGCAGGGCGTAAGCTCCTGCCTTGTCCATAGGTTCGCCGGTCTCAACGTACCATCTGATGTCCTCTTCTTCCAAGTCCCGCATCTTGACACAAGTACGGTCAAAACCGGTCCGGAGGTCCTCTATACGGGGATCGTATAAGGCGACGCCCGTATACACCGTATGGGCTTTTCCGGATAACCGCCTAAGCATGTCTTCGGCTTCCCGCTTGTCCTTCGGCTTGCCCAGGACCTCGTTCCCGAGATAGACCACCGTATCGGCTCCCAATACGTAGTCGTTGGGGTAGAGTTCCTTTACAGCCTCTACCTTCTTCCTTGCCAAGCTCACAACCAGTTGTTCGGGGCTTAGGTCTTCTTTAAGGTCTTCGTCGACGTGCGAAGGCACCACCAGTGGGACGATGCCCACTCCTTCCAGCAAAGACCTCCTCCTAGCCGACTCCGAAGCAAGTACGAGTCTTATGGGAATTCACCGCCCGAGAAGGAGGACTAACAAGAGAACGACGATTGCTCCCGCGAGATTTAGGTGGAGTTGGAACCCAAACGAAAATGAGAGCACGTTCAAGTCAAGCACAAGAGGAGGCTCTAGCCCCACCGTGAACCCTTTAGACAAAACCGGCACCGCGTCTCTTAGAGCCTCGCCGATCACGCTTCCGACAATGGCGCCGGCTGTCAGAGCAACGACGAGCAACCACGTTCGAGTCTGTCTTCGCATGAGACGTCCTCCCAGATTATACCATTATTTGTTCCCGTCTTGCACAGGGTTCATACCCTCGTGGGTTCCCACAAAAAGGTTTGACCTGCATCGTACAACTATCTCTACCTGCAATACTATTTGAACTCGAACTGGTCTACAAGCCCTTTGTCACCATATTTCGGGACGCTCCGGCACAAATCGAGCCCGGCTACCCCGCATATGGAGGGAGCCTTGTATGGTATTTGTTTGAAGCTCGGGTTCAAGATGATAGGTGCCCATCTATGAAATGGACGATGAAATAGGCCCGGCTGTTCCCCACGGGAAAACGAAAAACCGCCGGAACCCGTGGTTCCGGCGGTGGATTAGTCTTTTGAGAAAGCTACGCTACGAAGCTTTCTCCGCGGCCTTCTTGGGATAGGATATAGTCTTCACCGGGCACTTGGTCGAGCAAATGCCGCAGTTGTCGCACAGGGAATAGTCGATCTTGGCCAAGGTCCCACGATCCATGGTGATGGCCTTCTGAGGGCACGCCCTTACGCAAGCGGTGCAAGCTATGCATCCGACTTTGCAGTACTTGCGGACGACCGGACCCTTGTCATAGGACCTGCACCTGACGTGGACCTCTTTGTCAGCGGGAGCGAGGTCAATAACGCCCCTGGGGCAGGCTCTAACGCAAGCGCCGCACCCGGTGCACTTCTCTGTAATTACCACGGGAAGGCCTTTGTCGTTCATGTACATGGCGTCGAACTTGCAGGCCCTAACGCACGAACCGAGTCCAAGGCATCCGTAAGTGCATTCCTTGTCGCCGCCCAGCATATTCAGGGCCGCGCAGTCGGTTATCCCTTCGTACTCGGCGATCTTTGCTGCCTGCTCGTTGTCTCCTTGACAGTAGACCACCGCGACAAGAGGAGAAACCGATTGAGCCGCTACCCCCATGATCTCCGATATCTTCTCGGCTACAGGATTTCCTCCCACGATACAACCACTGACAGGAGCCTTGCCCTCCGCGACAGCGGCGGCGAAACCGGCGCATCCGGGATACCCGCAACCACCGCAGTTGGCTCCGGGAAGGACCGAAATGATCGCGCTGACCCGTGCATCCTCTTCAACCTTGAACTTCTTGGCGGCTAAAGCCAAGAGCAAGCCGATACTGAGCCCCGCGAGGCCCAAAAACACACCTGCTTCGAGCATTTCGATGTCCCCCCCTTACTTAAGCACGCTCGCGAATAGTCTGGAGAACCCCTGGAAAGACAGGGCCATAAGAGACGTCGCCACCAGCGCCAGAGGGAAGCCCTTAAGGGTTCCCGGTATATTCATGAACTTCCATCTCTCGCGGATTCCCGCGAATATGATGATAGCCACGCTCCAACCCAAAGCTCCCGCGAGCCCGTTGACGGTGCCCCACAATACACCATAACTCTGACGGGCGTTCAAGAGGGCCACGCCCAAAACCGCGCAGTTGGTGGTGATGAGAGGAAGATAGATGCCCAAAGCCTTGTAAAGGGACGGCACCGTTTTCTTCAGGAATATCTCGACCAACTGTACGAAACCGGCGATGACCAGGATATAAGCTATCGTCCTCATATACTCGAGGTGCAAAGGCACCAGAATGAACTGCTCGAACGCGGCGGCTACGGTCGACGCGAAGGTCATCACGAAAATGACCGCGCCCGACATACCGAGCGCCGTATCCATCTGCTCGGAGAGGCCGAGAAACGGGCAGAGCCCGAGATACTGCATGAACACGAAGTTCTGGATCAATATGCCCCCGAGCATTATTGAGATGAATTTCAAGGTCATCCCTCCGTTAATGAGCCTTCTTCTGCGCCGATCTAGCCACGGCGATGTTCAAGATAGCCATAAGGAGTCCTAAGGTCATGAAGCCTCCGGGAGGCGTCAACATGACCACAAGGGGCTCAAACAACTTCACGCTGGGAAATACAAAGGAACCCAACGCGATCTGACCCGTTCCCAAGAACTCTCTGATGCCGCCGATAATCATGAGATTGCAGGTAAACCCGGCGCCGATACCCAGCCCGTCCAAGAACGACCTGAGAACCGATTCCTTGTAGGCGAACGCTTCCGCCCTCGCGATAATGATGCAGTTGACCACGATGAGCGGGACAAACACGCCCAGGATCTCGTACATGGCGGGCAGATAAGCCCTCATCAAGAGCTCCACAATAACCACCGGAGTGGCTATCAGGATAACGAAAATAGGAATACGGATCTGGTCAGGAATCATTTTCCTGAGCAAAGACACGAACACGTTGGAGAACGTCAACACAAAGATGACGGCCACTCCCATCCAAAACCCGTTTTTCACCGAAGTGGTGACGGCCAGAGTGGGGCACATTCCGATTACCATTCGAAACGTGGCGTTCTCCTCTATGAAGCCTTTCGTGAACTCATGCAGCAGAGACCTTTTCACTCTGATATCACCTCTTGCCTTCGGCGGATTTTCGGGCGCGCGCGTCGTGCTCGTACCCGTAGTACTTCGGAACCACAAACCTGTCTATGATGGGAGTCATGAGATTCATGAACAGAATTCCGTAAGTCACGCCCTCAGGGTAGCCCCCCCACAACCTTATGAGGAGGGTCACAAGACCGGCGCCGATGCCGAAAATCAAACGTCCCTTCGGGGTAACCGGCGAAGTCACGTAGTCGGTCGCCATGAAAAACGCCCCCAGGACCGCTCCCCCCAAGAGGATGGCGCTTAGTCCGTCCCCTTGGAACAAAGCTCCGGGCTTTCCAAAAATCCATGTCCCCACAAACAAGGTACCTAGGAAACCAACGGGCGTCCTCCAGTCAATTATCTTGGTGACCAGAAGAAACAGTCCGCCCAAGAGCAACAGGATGATCGAGGTCTCCCCCAAAGACCCAGTCCTGTTGCCAATCAATAGATCCCACAATCCCGGGATGTTGGTCCCGCCGCCTTTTAGGACCGCCAAGGGCGTGGGTGAAGATACCGCGTCATGAGTCAAGGGATTAAGCCACGCGCCGGCCACGCTCATCGGCCAAGCGGCGAGGACAAAAGCCCTGCCCGCCAAGGCGGGGTTCACAAAATTAGAGCCCAATCCGCCGAATATCTGTTTAGCGATCACTATCGCGAAGACGGAACCCACCGCGGGGACGTACAAAGGCACGCCCGGCGGAAGGGTCATAGCCAACAGCAAGCCGGTAATGACCGCGGAGAAATCCCCGACAGTTATCTCTTGTTTGGTCGCGCGCTGCCACAAAGCTTCAGCCACCACCGCGGAGACCACCGAGGTGATGAGGATTAGGAGCGCGTTCATGCCGAACAACACCACTGCCCCCACGCACGCGGGCAGGAGCGATATGACGACGCCGAGCATTACTCCCTTAACCGTGCGCGGACTCTTTATGTGAGGAGATGGCGTTACGATAAGTTTCTCTCCCATCCGTTACCCTCCGTCCTTCGTTTCCGCCAACTACTTCTTGGCAGCCAAAGCCCTGCGCTTTGCCGTGATTCGATTCTTCGCCAACTTAATGGACTGTACCAAAGGCCTCTTGGACGGGCACTCGTAGGCGCAACAGCCGCACTCTATGCAGTCCATGGCCCGGTACTTCTCCGCGTCCTCCAGGTAGCCGCTGTCGGAACAAGCCGCTATCCAGACAGGCAGGAGTCCCATCGGGCAAGCCTCGACACATCTTCCGCACTTAATGCACGGCAAAACCTTTTCCCGCTTGATCTGTCCTCTTTGGAGCACTACCAGCCCGGAAGTTCCTTTGACTATGGGCGCGTTAAGATCCTTTAGGGAAACCCCCATCATGGGACCGCCCATGATTACCTTGCCTACGGGTCCTGAAAAACCGCCGGCCAGCTCTATAAGGTACGAAACCGGCGTGCCGATCAGCGACCTAAAATTACAGGGTGTCTTCACACCCTCTCCTGTCACGGTCACAATGCGCTCCACCAGCGGAAGCCCTTTTTGGACAGCCTGTGCCATGGCGTACGCGGTGCCGACGTTTGAAACGATAACGCCGACATCCAAGGGCAATCCCGGAGGCGGCGGAACTTCCCGCCCCAGCACGACCTGTATTAGCTGCTTTTCTCCTCCCCGCGGGTAGCGAGTAGGCACCACAGCCAGTTCCAACTCGCCGAAGGGCTTTATGGCTTCCCGCATCGCCTCTATGGCCTCCGGCTTGTTGTCTTCAATACAAACGATCCCGCGTTTGACTCCAGCCGATTTCATTAGAGCCCTAAAACCGAACACGACATCGTGGGGCTCCTCGACCATGATCCTGTCATCAGCGGTTAAGTACGGCTCGCACTCTATGCCGTTCAACAGATAGGTATCAATTGGCTTATTGGGCGGTGGAGTCAGTTTGACCGCGGTGGGAAACGCCGCGCCGCCCAAACCGACCAGCCCTATCTCCCTTGCCAGGGCTACCAAGTCTTCCTTGGTGATGTCTTCTACGGCGCTCGCTCTCGGTCTAACCGACTCGTCCAGTTCGTTCAAGCCGTCGGGCTCAAGAACGATGGCCTGACACAACCTGCCCTGTACCGGGTGATAGCGGTCTTCCACGGCCTTCACTTTGCCCGAGGTGGGGGCGTGAACGGCAGCGCTCACCGCGCCCTGGGTAGAGGCCACAAGTTGCCCCCTTTTCACTGAGTCGCCGGCCTTAACCAGAGCGCTTGCGGGAGCGCCCGTATGCTGCGACAGGAACAAAACGAGCTCATTGGGAAGGCCAGCGTCGACAATCTTGGCCGACGATGACAGTTCCTTCTTCTCAGGAACCGCTATCCCGCCCGAACCACGTTTCAGGTTGACCACCAGCACCACCTCATCGCAGTTTTAAAGGTGTTTGTTTCATATGGCACAACCAATATTCTAGCCGCTTACGACGTGTTCCGTCAAACAATTCGCCAGTTCGGACAATGCTTAAGTTAGTGATTCGATTCACAAATAGCGAAGTGTACGGCAATCAGGCCTTGCGGCGCCTGTTTGAGGGTTGAATGCCGAGCATCGCGCGGTACTTGGCGACGGTACGCCTGGCCACCTTAAGGCCCAATCGAGACAAGTTCTCCGCGATCTGCTGGTCAGAAAGGGGGTTTCTGGGGTCTTCGGCCATCACCATTTCTTGTACCAGTTTCTTTACGGCGTGCTGAGATATATCTTCTCCATTTGATTGTACTCTGGAGCTCAAGAGCATCTTGCACGGGAACGTTCCAAACGGAGTGCCTATGAACTTGTTTGATAGGGAGCGGCTTACGGTTGACTCATGCATTGAGAGTTCGGAAGCTATCTCTCTCAAGGTGAGAGGGCGGACTTGCAGCGGACCTTCTGTGAAAAAGCGTTTCTGGTGGGAGATAAGGCAGTTCATCACTCGAAGCATCGTAGCGCGCCTCTCCTGTATGCTGCCTACGAGGGCCTTGGCCCGGCGAAGCCTGTCCGCAAGGTATGCCCTGGTGTCGGCGTCCCCTGATTCCAGTAGCCTCATATAGTAAGCATTGTAGCGAACGCGAGGCACGGCTTTTTCATTGTAACGGACGAGAAGCCGGTCTCCTTCCCGCTCGACATATACGTCGGGCACCACGTACCCAGGCTTTTGGGTGGAAAACCGCGACCCGGGCTTAGGATCAAGGCTGAGCACGACTTCGCGGGCGGCCAAAACATCTTTGAGGGGAACGTTTTCCTCTTTGGCGATCTTCTTGTACCGCCCCGCTCCCAGATCCTCAAGGTGCCTCTCAATCAACGCCAACACCAAGGGCGATTCCGCCCTGTCTTTTGCCTGGATTAAGAGGCATTCTTTGAGGTTTCTGGCGCCTACTCCCGACGGGTCCAGCGTCCGAACGATCTCCGACACTTTGGAGATGAGCGAGACCGGAAAACCGGAAGATATGGCGATTTCTTCTTCCGAAGCGACCAAGTAGCCGTTGTCGTCAATGTTCCCCACGACAAACTCGCACGCGTCGTACTCTTTTTCGGTAAGAGGCATGAGCCCCAGTTGGGACATTAGATGTTGTCTCAAACTTATACGGGTTTCCGTCAATCTTTCGCGGGCGTCCGAGTATCGAGGTTCTTGCGGGAAATAACTCTCATCTAGCGCGGGATCGGAAGGTTCTTGAAGGATCTCAGGTTCCGGAAGACTCTCATCCCAACTATCCTCGTTGACCTCCAGAAGCGGGTTGTCTTCCGCTTGTGCCCTTAAGAACTCGGTCAACTCCAAGGCGTTCATCTGCAGGACCATAATCGCCTGTCTTAACTCAGGCGTGAGGCTGAGCCTCTGGCTCTGCAACAACTGCAGGCTGTAGCCGGGCTTCATCTTCTCCCCCTTCCTCACATCTATTTCGGCCTAACGTGCGTCTTGCTTGTTTACCCTCTTTCATTCAAGGCTTATTTTCTTGGTGGAAATGTCTACTCTTTCCAGGTATATGCCGGTGAGATACTCCAGCTTTTCCTTGAGCGCGCGCTGAACGGCCCTCATTACCTCGAAGACCTTGGTCCCGTAACCTAGGACCAGTTCCACGTCTATGATGGTCCCTTCCCCCGTGGCAAGCACCATTACCTTGAGTACGCGCTTAACGCCCTCCACTTCCATGCAGATCTTCTGGGCGATCTGCATCACCACCGCGTCGGCGATGTAGAAGTGGCCGAAATAACTGTAAGTGGGCCTGACGACGGACCTTTCGGCGGGCACGAACCGTTGCTCCCTGGACCTTATGAACATCTGAAGGGGGTCCACCAGGTAGCCGGAAAAGGTCTTCTTCACCTCAAAAGCCGGGGCGGGGATAACGTGCTTTCCTTCCCGCCGTCTCTGCCACAAGGCCCTATCGATCTCTTCGCTTGTAGCCAAGTCCTTGATGTTGATGTACTCCATGGGACGCGGAAGCCCAAGCCTGGACGCTATCCGGTCCACCATGGTCATTGACGTGCCCAGAATCAAGATCCTGGAGGGAGATAGGTCTTCCAGCGCGTCTCTTACTTCCAAAACATGCCCCGGGGTCGAGAAGATAGCCCTGCGGATGGCGGCCGTCCTCGTCTCCTCTCTCTTTGCCGATCTTCCCGCCAAAACCCGCGAGCCGGCGATAAGGAGGCCGTCGTCAATCAGGGCGTCGCAACCCCATTCTTGGGCGACCGCCATGGCCCTGTGGGACTTTCCCGTGCCGCTTGGACCCACAAGGGCGATGACCTGGATGTTTTCTAAAGAACCCTTTTCTTTTACTTCTTTCCCCTGAAAAACCACGAGCGGGCTCCCTTCTTGCCTTCCTTTTCGCCCTCTTTAGCGACTTTTTCGTCGCGGTGTCCCGAGGGCGGCAAGGTATCTTCCTTAACAAAGCTCTTTACCAGACCCACGGCCTTTTCTTCGTCCTCACTCCTGGCGGCTTTCTCGGCGTTCCGGATCAGTTCGGGCCAAACGCACCTCGCGATAAAGCCGCCGTTATCAAGCGCGAAATTGGGGTTGTGTCTCATCGACTGGACCCACTTGGACACACCGTCTCTGTCCTTGCCTTGAGCCAAGAGGACGGCTCCGTGAAGGAGTTCGGTCACTGACACTATCAAACGCTTATTCGACACTTCCCCGGATTCGTCCAGCCTTTTCAAAAGGTAGGTGATTATCTGGGATGACTGCCCGTAGTCCCCTTTCCGGAAGAACAACTCGGCTAACGCCAGATCCGCCTCGACCGACTGGGGCTCGGCCTTCTTGACCGCGAGCCAGTGGTTGACGGCCTCATCGTAATCGCCGTCTATGACCGCCAAAGTTGCCAGGTTTCGGTGGGCCATGACGTAGCCCGGGTCTTGAGACAAACACTGCTGCCACAGTTCTCGGGCTTTTTCTTTATCGCCCTTCTGCAAGTGGGCCAGCCCCAAGTTGTAGGTGGCCGCGATTTCGTTTGGATTAACCTTGAGGGCTTCCTGCCACGTTTCCATGGCCCCGTCCAGGTCCCCCGCCGAGACTTGAGCTTCACCCAGTGTGATCAACGTTGAGGAGTTCCCCGGCTGAAGTTCGTAGGCCTTGCGCAGATACGAGACCGCTTTGTCAGTGCGTTCCAGGCCCAAATGGCATAGCCCCAAGTTGTAGAAAAGCCCGGGGTTTTCGGAACCTAGGTTTTCCGCCCTGGTCAAGTACTCCAAGGCTTTATCGTAGTCTTTGCGGTCGGTGTAAGCCGCGCCGAGGTTATGGAGGGCTTGCAGGTTTGACGGGTCCAACTCAAGCGCCTTGGTCCACTCGGAAACCGCGTCTTGGACCCGTCCGGCTGCTATGTAGAGCTCTCCCAGCTGGTTTCGGGCCAAAACGTTGTTCGGGGCCACATCCCTGGCGGTCTCCGTCGCCTTGAGCGCGCCCGGCAGGTCGCCCTTCAAAGCGAGGACCTTTCCCAAGAAGTAATGGGCCGGTCCGTGTTTAGGGTCCAGCTTGACCGTCTCCTGAAAGTACTCCAGAGCTTTTTCGATATCGCCTTGATCCGCGCTCAGGATCCCGAAGTAGTAGTGGGCATCAACGTTTTTCGGGTCCTCCGCGATGACATAGGAGAGTTCCTCCGATCCCTTGTCGGCTTCTCCCAGTTTCATGTAGGACAAGGCAAGCTGAAGCCGGATACCCATGTCCTTGGGCCGGTTTTTCGCTTCTTTCTCAAGGTTTTTCACAATTTCCCGGAGGGACTTCTCATCCATCATCACAGCGAGACCCCCACTTAATCCTGATTTGGGACACCACTAGGTTTCGCTTACTAGATGTATAATACCTCCTGAAAACCCCGTTTCTCAAAGGCGCTTACCCCTTGACTGGAACTAATCCTACTATAATAATAGGATTAGTATAAGGAGAAAGGGAGGCGGCCAAATGCCTTTTCGGCTTTCCACTCGCGGACACTACGCCGTGCTCCTCATGTACGAGTTGGCTCGAGCCGGAGACTCCTTTTGTTCCTTGGCAGACATCGCAGGAGTCCAAAAGGTCTCCCCGGGCTACCTGGAACAGATCGTTCGTCCCCTAAGAGACGCCGGACTGGTCGAAAGCAGGCGCGGCTTCGGCGGGGGATACACCTTGGCGCTCCCCCCGAGCCAGATCACCGTGGGGAACATAGTAAGGACCGTGGAAGGCCCGGTAGTACCCGTAAAATGCGCGGGCGAAGGAGATGTGCCCGATGAGTGCCCGGATAACTGCCAGGCTCGACGGGTGTGGCGGAAAGTCGGAGAAGCCATTGATTCTGTTCTCGATTCGGTTACTCTCGAAGACCTTCTCCAAGAGTGACGGTTTGGCGATAGTCTGTCGGAGCTAAGGAGGCTTCAAGCGATATGACTTCTGATTCTGAGAACAAAGCCGGCGTTCGCCGGGTTTACCTGGACCATTCAGCTACCACTCCGGTAAGGGCCGAAGTGATGGGAGCCATGATGCCCTACTTCGCGGGCCAGTTCGGAAACCCGTCCAGCATCCACCGCTGGGGCAGGGAAGCAAGGGCGGCTGTTGAGGACGCCAGGGCCAAGGTCGCGTCCTTAATCGGCGCGGCTCCCCAAGAGATCATTTTCACCTCAGGGGGAACCGAAGCCGACAACCTGGCCATACGGGGTACGGCCTGGCACAAGCGCTCGAAAGGAAACCACCTGATTACCTCGTCCGTAGAACACCACGCGGTGCTCCACACGTGCGAAACCCTGGAAAAAGAGGGGTTTAAGGTCACCTACCTGCCCGTGGACAAGTACGGCATGATCGACCCGGAAGACGTGGAGAAAGCCATCACCGACGAGACCATACTTATCACGATCATGCACGGCCAAAACGAAGTCGGCACCATAGAACCGGTAAGAGAGATAGGTCAGATAGCGCGAAGGCACGGTGTGACGTTTCACGTGGATGCCGTCCAGAGCGCCGGTAAGATACCTATCGACGTTTCCGATATGAACATCGATTTGCTGACCATGTCCAGCCACAAGATGTACGGCCCCAAGGGAGTCGGAGCCCTATACGTGCGCAAAGGCGTAAGGCTCAGCCCGCAAGCTACAGGCGGAAGCCATGAGCGCGGCCTTAGGGCGGGAACGGAAAACGTGCCCGGCATCGTCGGTTTTGGGGAAGCGTGCCGCCTCGCCAAAGAGGAGATGCCGGAAGAATCGTTGAGGCTTACCCGGCTTAGGGACCGCCTGATCGGAGGCATCCTCGATTCCATCCCGGACACGGTGCTAAACGGCCATCCCACCATCAGGCTGCCCCACCACGTCAACATAAGCTTCAAGTTTATAGAAGGAGAGTCAATTCTCCTAAACCTGGACTTGATGGGGATCGGCGCGTCGTCAGGCTCGGCCTGCACGTCGGGTTCCTTGGAACCTTCTCACGTGCTCCTGGCCATGGGCCTGCCTCACGAACTTGCCCACGGCTCCGTGCGGATGACCCTCGGCAAAGGAAACTCGGAAGAAGATATAGATTACGTCATCTCAGTATTGCCGCCGATCGTGTCCAAGTTGCGGGACATGTCGGTTTTTCGGTAAGGCAAAGACATTTGGATTCCCAGAAAGGCGTGGGTTTCTATGTATAACGACAAGGTCATGGACCACTTCATGAACCCCAGAAATGTGGGAGAAATCCAGGACGCCGACGGGGCGGGCCAAGTTGGAAACCCGGTTTGCGGCGATGTCATGCGCATCACCATCCGGGTTGAGGACGGGAAGATCGCCGATATCAAGTTCCGCACTTTTGGGTGCGGCGCGGCAATCGCGACAAGTTCCATGGTAACTGAACTGGTCAAGGGCCTGACCTTGGATGAGGCCATGGAAGTCTCCAACAAGGCGGTAGCGGAAGCCTTGGGAGGTCTTCCGGCCCAGAAAATGCACTGTTCAAATCTGGCGGCGGACGCCCTTCATAAGGCCATCGAGGACTACCGCGCCAAGCATCCGGCGAACTCCGGGGCGTAAGACAGCTTAGATCGAAAGGGCTTTGGACACGATGGCTCCGGAGCCCTTTTTCCTTTTTTGCCGCTTTTTGTCCTCATTGCCCTATGGAATTACGATAATGTGAGTGTTGTCGAAACCCGTAAGACAGCGGAACAAGCACCGCAGGAATAACGTCATACTGCAAGAAATGAGTTCCAGTTGCAGAAAAGAATGGTCCGGGGTGACTGCCTTGAAAACAAGCAAACGACAGCTCTACAACAAACCATTGCCGGGCAGGATGTTCGCCCTAATGCTTTGTTTGTCCCTACTCATGTCCCTAAAACCTTCAATCGCCTCAGCCGACTCCCCCGCATCCCCGGTTCCCTCCGATTTCGCCGGGTTTGAGGCGATAGTTCAGGGAGATGTGTGCAACGTAAGGACAGGTCCGGACACTTCGTACCCGTGGATGGGACAAGTCCTCCAGGGGAAGCGCGTCCAAATACTAGGATCACAAAATGGCTGGTACAGGATAAATCTTGACTCGCGGGAAGGCTACATAGCAGGTTGGCTTGTGGATGTCGACTTAGCGTCCCGAGGTATTTCGGCAAGAATCACAAAAACCGACGTGAACGTCCGGCAAGGCCCATCCACCACATATCCTGTGAAACTCATGGTGCAAGCCGGCACGGTGCTCCCCGCCGAAGCCAAACGGGGCGAATGGGTCAGAGTCACCTTGGGTGAAGGCGGATACGGCTGGATTAGGGAAGACCTGCTGGTCTTGGAATACAGGAAGCCCGTGGATATCCAGGCGACCGATCTTCTGGTGTCTCCGTCAGGGAGCTCCCTCAAGGTCACCCACAGCGCCATGGTTGGTTCTGAAACTCTCGCCACCTTGCGCAAGGGCGAGACCGCCAAGCTTGTGGGCTGCCGTGGAGCGTACATCGCGGTGCTCACCTCTCAGGGAGTCGGCGGATGGGTGTACGGCCCATCGGCCGTAGTAACCTCGGCCAAAGACAGCTCTCTTTCCTTTGGAATTTCGGAGACTTCGTGGAGCATCGGGAAGTATTCCACTGTGACCGTCACCGCCACAGATGTGAACTTCAGGTCAGGACCGGGGTTAACCTACGGGGTCATAGGCATGTTGCAAAAAGGCGATGTCCTGCGGTTCATCGAGCGACAAGGCGATTGGGTAAGAGCGGTATCCCCCAGAGGGGTAACAGGGTGGGTAGCCGCCTACCTAACAAACGCATCAGCGAACCAAAAGGCGACGGGCTTTTCAGTGGTCGCCGATGCCTCAGGATCTGTCAGATCCCTGACAGTAACGGGCAACTTCGCGTCCGCCGCGGTATTGCCGGGCAGCGACGGGAAGTCCGTAATCGTAAGCACATCCTCTTTCTTCGGCGTTGACACCCGCTTGCCCATAAACGCCTACGAGTTTGAGAGCATCGAAGTAAAGTCCAGCGATGTTACCGTGAGGCTCTTGGACAAGCCCAACTACAGGGTCAAACAAAACACCCCGGGCAAAGTAGTGCTTGAGTTTGTACCGGCGGTCACCGGCATCTCCGTAAGCTCAGGAACAGACGCTGAAATAGTGACCATAGACACCGTGGGTTACGCTTGGCCCGACGTCGTAAGAAACGGAAACACTCTAGACTTGTTCATCCCCGGAGCGACCTACACGGGCGGTCAAGCGAACGGCCTGGGAGACTCGGTGAAACTCTCGGGAGTAAGCGCGAGGGACGGGGGGACCAGCGTGACTATCAACACCCCTGAGAACGCTCCCTACGTGCTGACACGCACGTCCAACTCGCTTACGGCCAAGTTTTTGAAGCCAGGACTCGCGGGCAAGGTAATAGTCATCGACCCCGGTCATGAGACAGACGATCCGGGCGCCATAGGACCAACAGGGCTCCGTGAGCGCGACGTGAACTGGGAAATCGCGAGACAGCTCACCGACCTGCTCCGAAAGCAGGGGGCGGTAGTTATCATGACGAGGCACGGGCTTTACGACGCTACCCCCGCGCCTGAAGGTTGGGTCCCGGGACTGGACGAATACTCAGGTTCCTTGGCTAGACGCGCCGCGTGGTCCAAGAACGCCGACCTGTTCATCTCAATTCACAACGACTCGGCCGTGGACCGGAACGCGAGGGGAACCACCACCTACGTTTGCGACAGGACCCTGAACGCCAAAGAATCCCGCAGGCTTGCCGGGCTTATACAGAACTACCTCTGCCCGGTACTGGGGACGCTCAACAGGGGCGTCAGGGATTCTGACTTATTCGTGGTCAGGGAGGCCCAGTGCCCCGCGGTGCTGGTAGAAGTCATGTACATCTCGAATTACACCGAGGAAGCGTACCTTAGGAGCCCGAACACTTGGGAACTGGCCGCCACCGGACTGTACCGGGCCATCGAACGGTACTTCAACCCGACCGGCTCGTCACTGGGGATTTGACGCTGGGACAGCGGGAAACATCTCGTCCAGCCTGACGAACCGGTAACCTTGTTCCCTCAAGGTGTCAATGATCTCGGGGAGGGCCTGAACCGAGCCTGACAGGTCCTCTCCGGGCCCTCCCGACGAGTGCTGAAGGACAACCGCCCCCGGACTCATCATTTCCATCACCTTTGCGACCACCATGTCCTTTGGCAACCCCCGCCAGTCCAAAGAATCCACAGACCACATGGCTACCCTGTATCCTAAGGCGGCCGCCTCTTCAACGAGATTCGGGGAAATCGCCCCGTAAGGCGGGCGGAACAGACCCGAACCCGTCGCTCCTATTTTGGCCAGGGCTTGCTCAGTGAGGGCCAGTTCTCTCTTAAGGAGCTCGCCCCCGGCTTTCATGATCTCCGGGTGGGAATAGGTGTGGTTTCCCACCAGGTGGCCTTCCTGAACGATCCTCTTGGCCACGTCCGGGTACTCTTCCACCCGGTTTCCAATGAGGAAGAAGGTAGCCTTTACTCCTTTGTCCCTAAGAACGTCAAGGACCTGCGGCGTATACTGCATGTCGGGCCCATCGTCGAAGGTCAAAGCCACGGTCTTGGTATCGGTAGGGCCCAGCCTCAAGACAATGTCGGGGTACAGCCTCACGAGGTCGATCTCACCTACCGGCCTATTGTCCCTCTCCGAACCGCCCTTTAGGCGGACCTGTTCCAACGCTCGCCTCTCTTGGACGGTAGGATTCGTGAAGTACGCGAAAGCGGCGATCAAGGCCACCAGGACCGCGCCGGCTATCAGCTTTTCGCTCATCCCTCTCATGAAAACACCCCCGGACACTAGTGTGCTCCGGGGGCATCTTTCGTAACGGTTCTAGGATACTCACGGTACCTAGAACGACGTGGCTCCGGTAAACGTAAACTCCTTGATTTTCACCGCGGGAAGCACCGAGCTGAAGGTGCCCCACCAGTCTCTGGTAAGTCGGGATGACTTGGATATGGATTCCACGCGGCTGAAAGCTTCGACCATGGATTCTGTAAAGCGCAGGTTCTTGACTCTGGCCACGATGCGGCCGCCCTCGATCAAGAAAGTGCCGTCCCTGGTCGTGCCGGTGGCTATCACACGCACCGGTTCGGGACAGTGAGTGTAGTGGAACCTAGTCACCAAAAGTCCCCGGGAGGTGTTCGCGATCATCTCATCCAAAGTAGACTCGCCTTCCGCTAAGAACATATTCCCGGGCAAGGGGCCGAAACGGCCTTCGGACGGCCCGGCGTGGCCGGTGCTTTTGACGCCGTCTTTGGCCGCTGTCCTTGAGTCGTACACGACCCCGGCGGCAACTCCTTTGTCTATGAGGACGACTTTCTTCTTGGGCACGCCCTCGGAATCAAAGGGCACGGCCAAGCCTCGCCCATCCAACCCATCGTCCCATATGGTTATGTTGCCGCCCATGACCTTTTGTCCCATCCGGCTTGCCATGAAGCTCCGGCCTTGCTGCTTGGCTTCGGCTCCAAAGGAGTACATGCCAAGGAACCGGATCAGGTCGGCTAAAGCGTACTCGAGGAAGATCGTGTCGTACCTCCCGGGAGGAAGGTCCTTGGCGTCGGGATACAGGGTGGCCTTTTCTATGGCTTCCCTGGCCACATCCTCAAAGGTGATTTCCCTTACGTCCCTTGTAAGCCGGTCAGCGTAACCGGTGTTTGGCCCCGACTGGACTATGCACCGGAAGAACGCTTCCGTGGACGCGTGGTACGCCCGTACTCCCAGAGTGTTGGCCACGGCCGTCTCACGGGCAACGGTAGCAAAGCTTCCCGCCGCCTCTAGGCCCTTGGCCTTCGCCATGGATATGACAATGCCGCAGGCTTCCGCCCTGTCCGCGGGTCTGTACGAAGCGGTGGCCGGTACGTAAGAAGCCATCTCTTTGATCTCCTGAGGTTTGGGGAGCCCGGGAAAATCCTCTTCTTCTCCGGCCACCTCCGCGTTCTCCAAAGCCGACATGACAGCCGACCGGAGGGAACCGTCATCCAGCAGGTTGGCTTGAGCTACCCCTATCTTCCTGTCCTTTATCACCCTCACCGTCAACACATGATCTTGACGCCTTAGGTTCTGGTGAATGTGGTTCTCGTAGAAGCGGGTAAGGCTCAAATCCTCGGCGTTGAGAGAGACTTCAAGGTCAAATCCCTTGGCCAGCGAAACGGCCTTCTCCAAGACTTTCACGACGTCTTCCTTGCCTATCACTCCCCAACACCTACCCTTACTTTCCTAAAACGGGCGGGCGCGGCACCGTGCCCCACGTGGATTACCTGTACGGGCTCGCCCTTGGCGCAGCCGGGCGTCCCCCAAATATGCCATTCTTCTTTCTCCTTGCCGGCGACCGCGTCGCACGAACCCCAGAACTCAGGGGTTACTCCTGTATAGGCAGGGTTCTTGAGCATCTTGCCTAACGAACCGTCTTTGATCTCGTAAGCGATTTCCTGACCGAAATGGAAGTTCAGGCGCTTATCATCCAGGCTCCAGCTCTTGGGCGTCTCTACAAACACGCCTTCCTTTGTGTCTTTGATGATCTCCTTGAGGGTCCAATCCCCCGGCTCCAGGTTGATGTTGGTCATGCGGACGAGCGGTATGTTGTTCCACCCCACGGCCCGCATGGTGCCGTTGGATTCCTGCCCCAACCTGGGCGCCAGCTCCCTCGACGTAAGGTAATCCACGAACACCCCTTCGGACACCAGGTCGACGCGTTGGGCTTCTACCCCTTCGTCATCGAAGCCGAAAGTGCCAAGTCCGCCCGGAGCGGTGGCGTCGGCGACGATATTCACGCACGGAGAACCGTAGCGGTAATTCCCCTTCTTGTCGGTAGTCAAGAACGATGTGCCGGCGAAAGTCGCTTCCTGCCCAAGCACGCGGTCAAGCTCCACGGGGTGCCCGCAGGACTCGTGTATTTGAAGGGCAACCATTTGGCCGCCCATGACCAGGTCCGTGACTCCTTGCGGACACACCGGGGCTTTCAGTAACGCTACGGCCTCTTCGCCCAGGGTCTCGGCTTTTTGCGCCAGATCCAGGCTTTCCACAAACTCGTACCCGGCGTCTTGGTAGTCGGAAAAGGAACGGGATTGGACATCCCCGGTTCCCCTAGCCATGACCGTCAGAGAGGCGCCTGTGTGAATGGAAGTTTGTTCAACGCGCCTCCCGTCAGTGGACATGAACTCCTTCTCTTCCTTGTAGCTCATTATGGAGGCGCTCGCCCGGGTCACTCCCGGCACTTTTTTCGCCCTGTCCAGAACCTCTTTCAAGAGGCGGACCTTGTCCTCTGCCTTTACCAGAAGGGGGTCTTTCTTGTGGGGAGTCTGCCTCTTGGCGCGGATGGGCGGCAAGGGAGACAGGGATACCCCGTCGCCGCGCTTGTGCCGGGCCGACGCGGCGGCTATTCTCACGGCCTCGTCGGCCACTTTCTCTATGCTGCGCGGATCCAAATACGGTGTGGCGGCGAACCCCCACGCTCCGTCAACGAGTACTCGCAAACCCAACCCCGAACTCTTGTAGTGGGCCGCTTTGGGGGCGCCGTCGCTGGAAACGCTGACCGGCGCCTGGGTTATCGTGACGTATCGGGCGTCGGCGTACTCGGCCCCCAGTTTCTGAGCAAGCCCCAATGCCTTTTCCAGCTCTATGATCAAGGCCCGACCTCCTTTGTGACGGGTTTTGGGATCAGATCGCCCATCTATCTGGGCAGATAACTTCCTCATTGTCCGGACAGATGGGCGATGTTTGACGGATCCTAGAACTCCAACGGGCTTTGGCACAACGCGACGGTGAGCTTCACACACTCCTCCACGTCGTCCAGGTCTACCATCTCGCATGGGCTGTGGATGTACCTGCACGGGATCGAAATGACGCCCGCGGGGATACCCGCCTTGGTCATCTGGATGGCGCCTGAGTCGGTTCCTCCCGCCTCAAGCACCTCCATCTGGTACCTTATGCCTTTTTCCTGGGCCATCTTGACCATGTAATCCCGGAGCGCCGGAGTGCAGATAAGGCTCGAGTCTTTGACCTTGATGGCGGCGCCGGCCCCCAAGGAAACGTCCATGGTGATGCTCTTGGGAGTGTCGCCGGTGCGTGTAACATCAATCGCTATGCCCACGTCGGGCTCTATACCGAAGGCAGCCACACGTGCTCCCCGGAGCCCCACTTCTTCTTGAGTCGCGAACACCGCGTAGATATCGTGGGCCGTTTCCCCGACCCGCTTTAGGGTTTCGATCAAGACTGCGCATGCCGCCCTGTCGTCAAGGGCTTTGGCCACAAAGCGGGAGCCGAGGCACACCGCCGGCTGGAAGAAGGCGGCGCTGTCCCCAACCTTGACCTTGGCGGAAGCTTCTTCCTTGTTCTTGGCGCCGATATCGACGAAGAGTTTCTCGGTCTTCAGGTCCTTGGGGTCGTCCACTCTCTCAGAACCGATAACTCCGAAAGTACCGTTCTCAAAGTAGACTCTCTGCCCCAACGAGATGAACGGGTTAACCCCGCCTATGGTCCCGTAGCGCAAGAAGCCGTCCTTGTCTATATGGGTAACCATGAGCCCGATCTCGTCCATGTGGGCGTCCAGAAGGACTTTCTTGCCTCCGGTGCCCTTCTTTAGGCAGATCAGGTTCCCCAAAGCGTCAACCCTGATCTCGTCTACGTAGGGCTCGACTTCTTTCCGTATAAGTTCTCTGACAGGGCCCTCTGAACCCGAAGGTCCGTAGGCCTCGGTAAGTTTGGTCAACAGGGTCTTCACGGCCTGAAACCTCCTTCAACGCTCTTCACGAAGGCTATCAACAGCTTCCTCGCGGCTTCAAAATCGGCCATAGACATAACCGAGAAGGGCGAGTGTATGTACCGGCACGGCACAGAAATGGCCGCCACAGGGCATCCCGCCCTGGCCTGGTGAATCGCCATGGCGTCGTTGCCTCCGGAGGTAGCCTCCCTGTACTGGAACGGTATTTGGTTCTCAGTGGCGAGTTTGACGAGCTGGTTCAACATCCCCTTGTGGGTTATGGTGCCGCGGTCCATCACCGACAAGACCGCTCCCTTGCCGATCTGCGTGGCATAACCTTCAGGGTCGGTCCCGGGGATATCGGCGCATACGGTGCCTTCCAGGGCGATCCCCATATCGGGATTGACCCTGTAAGACGCCACTTTGGCTCCCCGGATACCAAGCTCCTCTTGGGTTGAGAACACGGCGTAGACCTGAACGTTCTCCCACGGTTCTTTGAGAAGCTCCAGGAGCAGTGCGCAGCCCACCCGGTCGTCCAGGGCTTTCGCCTTGATGATGCCGGGCGAAAGCTCTTCGTACTCGGTGTCGAAGACCGCGTAATCCCCGACTTTGACCTTGCGCTCGGCCTCTTCTTTGGACTTAGCGCCGATGTCTATGGTGAGTTGGTCCACGGGAATGACCGAATCCCGTTCTCTGCGTTCCTGCAGATGGATTGCCTTGGCCCCGATTACTCCCGGAACCTTGTCTTTGCCCACCAGCACTCTCTTGGAAGGCAGCACGGCCGCGGGGACCCCAATGGGATAGAACCTGAGGAAACCGCTCTTCTCGATATGCACTATGATGAGCCCGACTTCATCCATGTGGGCATCGACCATAAGCCTCGGGCCCTTGTCTCCCTTGCGGGCGATGATGTTGCCCATCGTATCCGTCTCGTAGGAGACTCCCATGGCTTCCAGTTCCCGCATTATGGCCCGTCTGACTTCGTCCTCGTTGCCGGAGACCCCGACCAAGGAGGTAAGCTCCCTCAGTTCCATGTTGTCAACTCCTTTACGAAAGCCTCATCGCAAGCGGCGATGAACTTGGCCAGGAGCCGGCCGGCTTTCTCCACGTCTCCAACAGATAGGGTCTCGACGGAAGTGTGCATGTACCTGAGCGGTATGGAAACCAGCCCGGTAGCTACGCCTTCGCCCGAAACCTGCATGGCCCAAGCGTCCGTCCCTGTCGGTCCGGGAGCCACTTCGGTCTGGACGGGTATGCCCAGCTCTTCCGCTGCCTTTTTGAGCCCTTGGAACACCTTCGGGTGGATGTTCCCGCCCGTCGCTATCGCGGGGCCCTTGCCCAACTGGGATGTCCTCCACTCGGGCACTCCTGGTGTCTCGGCGTGGCAGACGTCGATAGCGATACCGATGTCCGGCTTGATCCCGTACGTAGCCACCGTCGCGCCCCTTAGCCCGACTTCCTCTTGAGTGGTGGCTACTCCGTAAACGTCCGCCGGTACCTTGTACTTCCTGAGTTCGTCAAGGCAAACAAGGATTACCCCGACTCCTGCCCTGTCGTCCATTGACTTGCCCGACAAGACGTCGCCCTGAAGTTCGGTTACCTGGCGCTTGTAGGTGACCACGTCGCCTACCCGGA
The DNA here is from genome assembly GCA_012840345.1 of Candidatus Fermentithermobacillaceae bacterium. Taxonomy (GTDB): domain Bacteria; phylum Bacillota; class Sulfobacillia; order Fermentithermobacillales; family Fermentithermobacillaceae; genus DULO01. Next base: position 31,139 of record DULO01000114.1, on the reverse strand, counting down.
CCAGCTTCCGGACCTCTTCCTCCGGCAATCCAAGGTCGATGAACAGGTCTTCCATCTTCTGGGCCTTCATGGCGTTCTCGGGAGCTATCAGGTGCGGAGGTTTGACGCCGACCAGCCCGGTCAAAGGGCGCCTTCCGTACACGATGACTTCATGTCCCGGAAGAACCCTGGGATCCACTCCGATTCCCGTAACCCTGAGGAACCCTCGCTCCTCGATTTTCTTTACCAGGAGCCCGATCTCGTCCATGTGTCCGGCCAGCATGACCTTGGGACGATGGCCCTCGCCGTCACCCTTCCTGTACCCGATGATGTTGTGAAGAGGGTCGCGGCGGATCTCATCGACTAGCCCTGTCATCGCCTCTTCCACGACGGAAGCGGCGTTGTAAAACTCGTGTCCCGAAACGCCGTAAGCCATGGATGCTTTTTTCAAGAACTCTTTTACGTTGAAGCTCAGATTTGACACCTCCTGTACCCAGAAACCGTCCTCTCTAACGGATCGGGGTATTCTTTAACCCGGCTGGAAAATCCTGCCCTCGGACTATCCAGCCAACACGACCTGACAGCCCGTCTCTTCTGTGAAACGCTTGTAGCTTACTCCCTCAAGATCCCTGCCCCAGGCATCAAACGCCCTCTTGGGCAAAGTGACGGTAGAAGGCGGTTTCAGGTCTCTTAACGCGTTGTTGTACGCCGCCAGAAAATCGCCCACCGTCAGGAGTCCCCCGGCCTGTATGTTGCCCCCAAAGTACCTGCTCCTGACCGTTACCACCTGGGCTTCCAGTCCGCGGCTCTCCAAAGCCGCAGAAATCAACGGCCTGGCCAGGGATGATGTCAAGATGAGGGGCGGCGCCTTGCGCCCGAAACCCGCTCGCGCGGCCCACGCAGAGAACGCGCGCAGGTCAAGGTCTTCGTACACTACAAACCCGGGCGAGGTCCTCCTGGGCTTGGCCAAAGCCACTTCGATCTGACCGCCATCCCGGAGCAGCGTGATCTTGGGATTCTCCCGTTCCCGCGCCAACTCAAACGCGTCTTTCCTCGAATCCACCTGGATCCCGGCTACCCTAGTGATGATGTCTCCTGCCCGCATGCCGGCGGCTTTAGCCGGAGTGCCCTCCATTACAGCCTCCACCCGCGCGCACAAATCCCGCAGCACGGGAGGCTCGAACAAGACGGGGATCCCGAGTGCCCGGGTCATTTCTCCGGCGAAGCGCCTGCACTCTTCCCAAGTTGAGCTGGGCATCTCCTTGAAAAGGGGGTGGGCGGCGGAAAAACCCGGAGCCAAGAGACGGATCGAGATAGCGCCCGAATCCTTTAGAAAGCGGCACGTCTCCCGGAGGTCATCCCAGCCCGTAACGAACGGAAGGGCGACGATGCTTCCCTCAAGTTTGATGACTCCGTTAAGCGCGCTTACGTTCCTGAGAGTCACCTCGGGTTCGGGATCGGCCATGACCTCTTTCCGTTTCCCGACGGTATTCAGGGAGATGATGAGTTCCACACCCAGAGAAGCCAGCCTGCGAGACTTCTCGGGACTTAGAAGGGACGCGTTGGTTGTCACGCGGATAGGTTTTTCCGGATAGGCATCCCTCACTTTTTCCACGATGGTCATGAAATGAGGGTGCGTAAGGGGCTCCCCTTCGTTAATCCTGGTGACAGACTCGCCGATGACGATGGCGCCTGGTGCTCCTTGCAACCACGGGATGGTCTCCTCAATGTCTTCCAGGTCCCTCGGACCGATGGAAAACACTTCACAAGACTTAGGGTTGTAGCGGTTAGAACAGAACACGCATCCCATGTTGCACACAGACGTTATGGGCAGGACGCCCTCCTTCAGAGCCTGGTACAAGAGGGCCTCCATAGAGGGTCTTTCGCTGAGTTCCCGGTCCGAAGACGTCAAGTTCCTACTGTCCACCTTTCGCGGCCCAAGATGTAAGCGGCAGGTCTGATTCGGCGCTCAGCTCAGGGCCATCCACTTTCCCGGCCAAAAGGCGGTGGAAGGCGGCCGCGGCTATCATGGCCCCATTGTCGGTACACAACTCTTTCGGAGGAATGAACAAGGGCACCCCCACGCGCCGCGCCAGTTTCGCCGCTTCCTTGCGCAAGAGGCTGTTGGCGGCGACCCCTCCGCATACGGCAAAGGCTTTCGCCCCGGATTCTCTCAACAGAGAAGGCACGTGGTACAGGAGTTCCCTGACCACCGCGCTTCGAAAGCTGGCCGCCAAGTCGGGGACGCGCTCCTCAAGGTTCCCGCATGCCCGGTACTCCTGCAACGCCCTTGTCTTGAGCCCGCTGAAGCTGTAGTCGGTCTGCCTCCCCTCCAGCTTTGGATGGGGGAACCGGAAAGCCTGAGGGTCTCCTTCCTCGGCGACTTTATCCAGGTAGGGACCGCCCGGAAACGGCAGCCCCAGCTCCCTGGCGACCTTGTCAAACACCTCGCCTGCCGCGTCGTCCCTCGTCTCTCCCAAGATCTCGTAGACTCCCGACTTCTCAAGGAGGATGAGGTCGGAATGGCCTCCTGAAACCACCAGGTTTAGGAGGGGAAACGGGGGCCAGTCCGGACGCAGGAAGTTGGCCATAATGTGCCCTTCAAGGTGTTGGACGCCGATGACGGGCACTCCAAGGCCCAAAGCCAAGCTCTTGGCGAAGGATACTCCGACCAAAAGGGCTCCCAAAAGACCTGGACCGTTGGTTACCGCCACGCAATCTAAGTCCTTAAGAGTAACGCCCGATCGCGAGAGCGCTTCCGATAAGGCTGTCGAAATGGTTTCCAGGTGCCTCCTTGAGGCGATCTCAGGCACCACGCCGCCGTACTTGGCATGGAGGTTCACCTGGGATGATACCACGTTGGAAAGGACCGTTTTCCCGTCTTTCACCACGGCTACCGAGGTGTCGTCGCAGGAAGTGTCGATCCCTAAGATTAACAATGGTCTTCGCCACCCGTGATTCTTTTTTGCCTTTCGCTGGGACTTACAAGAGAATATACTTTTCCTCAGGATAGGCTCTATTCCTTCTGTGATGAAGCACTCCTGGGCTTACCGACAACAAGGAGGGGACCCCATGCATTTCGCGGACAGGCTCCATGAGCGCGTAACGCGCCTAAATTCCCATCTCGTGATCGGCGTTGACCCGGACCCGCGGCGCCTCTTTGGGCACGATTCTCTTCTGCTAAAAGCGTTCCCGCGCCGGGACATGTCGTACATCCTCGAGAAGTTCTGTTTCATGGCTTTGGAGGCGGCGGCGGAAACCGCCTGCGCCGTTAAGCCCCAAGCCGCGTTTTTCGAGAGCATGGGGATCCCGGGGTTGGAGGTCCTTAAGCGGCTGGTTGACGGGGCCCGGTCGCGGGGCATCCCGGTAATCTTTGACGCCAAACGAGGAGACATCGGAAACACGGCCCACGCGTACGCCGAAGCTTACCTTGGACCAAATGCCTGGCTGCGCGTAGACGCGCTTACGGTCAATCCTTACCTGGGGCCCGACACGCTGGAGCCCTTCATTCAAGCCGCGAACTCGTCGGAAACGGGATTGTTCGTCCTGGTCAAAACCTCAAACCCCGGTTCGGGCGCTTTCCAGGACGCGCTCATGTCCGACGGCAGGACGCTTTACTCCAAAGTGGCCGAAGCGGTGGATGAGGCCGGAGCTCACAACGTGGGAGAGTGCGGGTACTCCAACATCGGCGCTGTATGCGGAGCCACATACCCACAGGAGCTGGGTATCCTCAGGAAGCTCATGCCGCGAACTGTTTTTCTGGTACCGGGATACGGCGCGCAGGGCGGGACCGCCGGCGATGTGGTGGAAGCGTTCAACCCGGGAGGCACTGGCGCCATAGTGTCCGCGTCTCGAAGCATAATCTTCGCCTACCAAAAGAAAGACGCGGAACCCGACCCTGAGGTCATGAGTCTGGCAGTGCTCTCGGCCGCGAAAGCCGCCAAGGAAGACATCGAAAAAGCCGCCGCTCTTAAGTCCCGGCTCAATACATCCACCTGAGACGTTCTTCCTTGGGTCTGGCCGGACCCAGGTCATCCTTCCACATGATGTAGGCGTCTTCATTGGTGTCGCTGTAATAGCCTTTGCGGATGCCGCGGTTCACGAAGCCCAGTTCCTTGTATAGGGCCTGGGCCGAGTAGTTGGATACCCTAACTTCCAGGGTCATCCTCGTGCAGCCGTATCTCTTGGCTTCCTCGAACATAGCCAGAAGCATCCTCCGGCCCACGCCTTTGCGCCGGAAGTCGGGATGCACGGCGATGTTGGTGATGTGAGCTTCTTCCAGAATGGTCCACATCCCCACGTAGCCCACTATCTCTCCGTTGTGCCGGGCTACGAAGTAGTGGGCGTAAGAGTTTTCGGTGAGTTCGGACTGGAAGGCCCGCCTCGACCAGGGGGTCGGGTAGGACACCGCCTCGATCTCCAACACCCGGTCAAGATCAGATACTCGCATCGGCTCAATCGTGATATCTAGGACTTCCTTCATTGGCCTTCACCCGCGCTTTCTTCCGGTCGGGACGGCTTTTCGGCCGGATATCACTTCCGCCTGAGATTTCCGGTAATAATCAGGGACCGCTTCGTCCGCTTCCACAACCATGCCCTCTGAAAACATCCTTGCCCCGATAAGCCCCACTATTCCGGGACGCGGCAACCGCCAGTATGGTTCGACCGGAACCAGCCGGGGTCCGCTCCTATACCTAGAACCGAGAGCGATCAAATCCTCCGCCGCGTCACCCGTGACGTGCACTTCTCTAGCTCCTAGCCTCCGCACCTCTCTAAGAAGTTCATCGAGGTCTCTAGGGCCGGCTTGAATGGTCTCCTCAAATCCGTAGGGGACGCCAAGGCCCCCTTTCGCCTTGTTTCCAACCCGGGAGTACCCGGCGGAAGCCGCCTGTGCCTTGGCTCTGCCGGACGCTATGACCACGTGCCGGAACTGCTTCGCCTGGTACAGCATGACTTCAAAACTTGGCACCATCGCGATTCTCTTCTCTAGAGACACCGCAAGGCCTTGGGCGGTCGCGACTCCTATCCTTAGGCCGGTAAAGGAGCCCGGACCTTTGGAAACCGCTATACACGAGAGATCGTTTAGCGAGATCTCAGCTCGCTCCAAAGCCTCCACACACATGGGGAGCAACACGCTCGAGCCTTGGTTCGGCTTGTTCAGGATGATTTCCACCAAGACTTCCCGGCCCCTTACCACGGCAGCTCCCAGTAACGCCGTGCTGGTCTCAAGGGCCAGTACTTTGGGCGAGTTCTCCCCTGAATTTCTCAAGGACATGCTTAGCCTTCTCTCCCCACTTTAGTCCGGCGGGCTCAATGACTATGCGCCTCTCCTCGGGCGAAGAGGCCAAAAACTCTATTTCGATCCTCATCGTCCACAAAAGAAGCCCTTCGGCCCTGCGTGCCCACTCGATTACGAGCACCGTGGAGGGGTCCGGCTCTTCCAAGAGCCCGGCCTCCATGGCTTCTTCCCCTGTCAGTCTATACAGATCGAGGTGGCGCAAGATAAGCCTGCCCTTGTGCACCCTCTCCAGAACAAAACTAGGGCTCTGAACAGGCCCCTCATAGCCCACGCCTTTCGCGATCCCTTGAACGAGCACTGTCTTTCCGGCCCCAAGCGGGCCTTCCAGAAGGATGGTCTCGCCGCCTGACAGGACCTCACCCAGCATTCTCCCAAGGGTCTTGGTCTCCAAGGGAGACCGGGTGGTGATCACAAGCCTCTTTCTTGGCATAGCTGATCCAGCCTTGCCTTAAGGCTTTTCATGTCCGAAACCACTAGCTTCCTCTTGCCCAGTTCGTCCCTTAACACGGCGGCAGGGTGAAAGGTGACCAAATAGTGTATCCCGTCTTTCTCAAACCACTTGCCCCTGTCCCTGGTTACCCTAAGAGACGGGTCCACAAGAGTCTGGCTGGACAATGCCCCAAGGAGCACCACGAACTTGGGGCTTATGATGCGCATTTGGGCCTTTAGGTGAGGAAGGCACGCGCTCACTTCCAAAGGTTCGGGCAGGCGGTTCTGAGGCGGCCTGCACTTGGCGATATTGGCGATGAAAACCTCCTGGCGGCTAAGGCCAACCTCTTCAAGGACCGCATCCAAGAGCTTTCCCGCCCGTCCTACGAATGGCCTGCCCAAGTCGTCCTCGCTCTGGCCCGGGGCCTCTCCTATGAACATCACACGGGCGTGCGGGTTTCCTTCGCCAAATACCACGTTCTTTGCCCCGGCTCTTAGAGGGCAAGCGTTACACAAGAGCACTTTGGAACGGAGGGTCTTAAGATCGTTTATCCCCGCCCACGCGTTCTCGCGGCACGGCTCCTCCTTTTCCGCGAAAAGCCGCTCGGGGCCAGGCAAATCGCCTCCAGACAAGTCAAGCGGCCTCGCCACGGACGTCGCCGCCACAGGAGCCGGTTCTAGTACATCAAGGTCCTCTTCATCGCCGAACAGCGGGATCTGCCTTACGCCTTTATCCCTCAACTTTATCCCCTTCCGAGACTCTACCGGCAATTCGCTCCAGCATCTCGACTTTCTTCCGGATCAACTCCGGATACTCCTTGATGAGAGCGGCGTTTTCCTCAAGATGCTTTTTGAACCTGTCGGCAATAGAACTGTCAATCATCTGAAGCTTGTTGTAGAGGCTTTCTCCCATCTTGACGGCTTCCGGACAGTCAGGCTGGCACGGGAAGAAGTCTTTGGTGAAGTAAGCGAACGGACTGTACTCGTCCGGTCCCTCCAGGTGGAGCAACTGGTTGGACGCCCGGCTTTCGGGGGTCAGTATTCCGCTCTGCCTGTCAAACAAGTACCTGTCAATGCAGCAGGCGGGAAAACCCAAGATGGCCCCCAACGTTTTGACGTACGCCGCGTTCTGCTCTTCCGGAAAGGCCCTGGCATAAACCGCCGATGAATCGGGGGTCCTGAGCTTTTGGTAGCGGATATCCTTTCGCAGGTCTTGAAGCTCGGTTAACTCGTCGGCTACCTTGGGATCGGTAAAAAGATAGACTTCCCTGATCGTGGGTCTTGACTCCAGTTCTTTCCGTTTCAACCCGAGCCGGTCCGCCCATTTCATAAAGACCTGGTATGAGTGGGATTTCTCCACAACTTCCGAGTACAGACTCTTCAATATGTCCATCCGGTGGCGGATCTCCGCCATCTGGGACTTACGCCAGTGCTTTCCCACTTTCCCCTTGAGGAACTCGGAAATGCTCTCGCCGGGCAACCTCTTCCCCTCGAGTTTTTGGCGGAACCTGTCGTCGATGGTGGCGCCCAACACGCTCGCGTCCGGGAGTTCGGCAGGCAAGACGATCTGTGACGCCCGCCTGACACCCAGAAGGACTGACAAATAGTCGTCAAACTTGGCCCGGTCGGGTATAACGTCTTCCTTCATGAACTCCATGATTAGTTCTCTATCCATGCGGTTATGGCCGGGCAATCTTTCGCCCGGCACGCCTCCCTTCGTTGCTGGCGCCCTAGTTACCATTGTTCTCTACTATAGGTTTTTATCCCTCCAGATGGAAAACAAATAAAAGGGGAGAGCATTCTCTCCCCTTAGATCTTAACTCCAGCGTAAGTTACTTCTCGATGATCTCTACGTTGGCCCTCGGAATGGTCACGATGGTACCGTCCTGGAGCTTGGCCCGAAGTATTCTCACTTTGGCCTCTGTCTCGATTACCTGAAGCTCAGGCGGCAGGTCGACAACTTCCGCCAACTGTCCGAAGTAAGGTTCCCGGATGATGCGGAGCGGGGTGCCGGGGACCAAGCCCTCTGACAGGTCGTGCTCGACCAGTTGCTCTGTGGCCTGGAAGCCGGGGACGATAATCTCGGGCCTCATAACACCCGCCCTGATCTGGGTGGCTCCGTTAATGGACGCCTTAAATCCGGAAATCGCCTTAAACAACTGGAAAGTCCGGTCAGCCATCCTCATCTTGCCGAAGCCCTCAGTGATAATCAAGGTGACGGGTACATCTTCGTGACCGGTAATGGCGACTCCGATGTCGTGTCCCAAGTAAGCGATCAGGTCGGTATCGATGATACCGCCTACCACTACGCCTTTCGCGCCTACCTCGGCAGCCTTCTTGATACCCGCGGCGGTAACCAGCGAACCGCCTACGATCACTTTGCCTTTGTCCTGGGGAGTGAAGCACGACTCGTCAAGAACGTCATCGGGCCCGTCGACGGCCACCCTAACGATACCCTGAGTCTCGCCGCCAACTCCGAAAATGCCCTGGATGAAGGCACCTTCAGTTCTGACGACAACGCCTTCCCTTGGGAGCACTTCTTCGACCACGCCGTCTATATAAGCGTCAACTTCCACGGGGATAGGAGGTTCGCGCAAAGTAACCTGGCCTGTAACCGTGGAGATCATCTCGACGGTCCCGTCAACGGGGGACTTCACTTCGTGCCTGAACAGGCCGAAGAACGACCTGTAGTTGGCCAGGATCTCATCCTTGCGGATCGTGTCCCCTTCCTTCTTGGTCATGAAATCCAATATATCTTCAGGTTCCACGCCCAGGACATTAGCCACGTTAACCGTCATCGGGTTGCCGGGTATGTTGGTGCGGGCTACCACTGTGTCCGGAGACACGGACTGGCCCTTCTCTACAAGGACTTCACCTAGGATAGGAAGGCGGCGCGTCTTCCTGACGATGGCCCTCTCGGTAACTTTCAATCCAGGCGTATATGCGTGTGCCATTTCTACCTTCCCTCCTACTTAGCGTACTTTTCCAGCGATTCTTGGGGGTACAGATTCAAAGCCCTGAACCACTCCAAGAGTTTGGCGTTGCGCGAAGCTTCGTCGGCAGGAGGCGTGAACGGCCGTCCGCGGCAGTCAATGATGACGCCCACTACTCCGCCGTTGATCGTCTTTTCAACGGTATGGCCGTATCCGGCGCCCGCGTTGAATTGCCTGGACGGCTGGATGACGGCCTTTGCGGTCTTGCCGTTGGGAACCGGGACAACCTTCATCTGGCCGTAAGGCACTTCTTCGGTAACAGACTGGTCGTCCCACTCCAAAGTCACCTTCACGCAGGAGTCTCCCGGCTTGGCGGAACCGCTCGGGCCGGCCGGAGCTATGGCGGTGCCCAGAATAATCAAGCAGTCCCTTTCAAACACTTGCATGGCGGCTTTCGGATGGATCGTGGACAAGATGCCCAGCTGGGGCGTCATGAAGATCGAGTCTACCGCAAGCATTGTGAGCCCCTCAGGCTGGAAAGCGTCCAGCATCATCATGGCGCTCTGAGCGCGTCTCGGCGCGTGGGACAAAACGCCGCCCGAACCGACAAGCATGCCGAGATCCATGAGGTCGATGTAAGACTCTCCGCTTCCGGTCTGCTCGAAAGTATCTCCGATAGTCCTCTCTTTGTGGACTCCACGCAATCCCACAGCCAAGCTCTTGTGGTGGAGGAAAGCGAGCCTCAGAGCCTCGCGAGCGATCGCCTGCTCAATTACGAGCTCATCGAGAGTCTGGGGAATGGTCGTCGGACGGATCATCTTGTTCCGGATCCTGTTCCTGAGGTCGCCCTCATCTATCTTAAACGGTATCCAGCGCAAGATGTTTTGGACGCCCGCCTCCAAGAGAACGTTGCAGATAGAGTAGCTCATTCCCAAGTTCGCGGAAACGGTACGGTTAAAGAACTCGCCGAACACGGAGAAGACGTCAGTCGTGGCGCCGCCGATGTCAACGCCGATGACGCTCACGTCATACTCTCGCGAGGCAGTCTGCATGCAAATGCCTACCGCGCCCGGCGTCGGCATGATGGGCACCGGTGTCCAGGACATGAGTTTGTTGTACCCGGGAGCCTGGGCCATAACGTGCTCCATGAACAGGTTGTGGATCTCTTCTCGGGCGGGTCCCAAGACTTCTTTCTCCAGAACCGGACGGAGGTTGTCCGTGATCCTGAGGTCCACTTTTTGACCCAGACTTGATTGAATGTGGGGCCTCGCGTCCTTGTTGCCCGCGTAAATCACCGGCAGCTTGAACCCAATTCCCAGCCTGGGCTTGGGTTCCGCCGCCGAGATCAACTCGGCGATCTCCACGACGTGAGTGATGGTGCCGCCGTCAATGCCCCCTGACAAAAGAATCATGTCGGGACGCAGGTGGCGGATCCTTTGGATCTTCTCGTGGGGCTTCCTTCCATCGTCCACCGAGATAACGTCCATGACGATGGCGCCCGCGCCAAGAGCGGCTCTTGCCGCCGATTCGGCGGTCATGGTTTTGACCACGCCGGCCACCATCATCTGCAGGCCGCCGCCGGCCGAGGACGTGGACATGTAGATGTCCACTCCGGTTCCGTCGGGCCTTCTCGGGGTTATGACTCCCTTTTCGTCCAGTAGCGTCTTTCCTGTCAGTTCCTCGACTTCTCGTATAGCGTTTCTCGCGCCTGCGGTAACATCCTCAAACGGAGCCTCAACGGTTGTCGGGGCTTCACCTCTAACTATAAGGCGATATTCGTCGCCGACCTTTTCGATGAGGATCGCTTTGGTCGTTGTGGAGCCGCAGTCTGTAGCCAAGACAGAGTTGATCTCCCTGTCCAGCTGAAAAGCTTTTTCTTCAGGCACTAACTGTCCCCCTCCCTTGCTGCCAACGCCAAGGATAAATCGCAATAAACCTACTTGTCTGCAATATGCTGTCGGATCTCAAAATCCCTTCATTGAGAAGGCAAATCTTTGTCCATCTGCTGAGCCTCGTCCAACAAGCTGGCACGCTTGGCTTGCTTCTTGAGTTGCTTCTCTTTCTTGGCTTGCCTCCGCGCTTCTTCTTCCTGTTCCGACAAACTCTCGAGCTTCTGTATCAGGAGTTCCACATTCTCCCGGTCTTCCAGGAAGTACGCGTAATCCTCAAAGGTAGGAAACAACACGCCGATGATGGGCGAGAAGAAGTGCATAGCTTGGGCGCCGATGTAGCTTAGGGGTTTGTTCATCTCCAAGAAGAAAATGGCCGGCACCAGCATTCCGAACTGCTGAACTCTTTGGGCCACTGCTTCAATCATCTGGTCGCGCTTCTTCGCGTCTATAGGCTCAGGAGCCTTGAACATCACCTACACCCCCATTTCTGAATGCTATTACTACTCTTCCCGTTCCCGGCTCTGCTTGGCCCTTCTCACCCGGCGCCAAGCGGACAGTATCCCTCCCTTACTAGGTGACGATTGATCGTCCCGCGTGGCTTCCTTAGGCGGTTTAAGCCGGGCTTTGACGAGATCCAGTATCTGCTCTTTATTGGAAAGGTCCCGGTTGTAGTAGAGAAACAACCCCTCTTTCAGACGCCCCCTAAGACCCCGGGTATCGTGGGCCAAGAGAACCCCGTCCGGGAACTGGTAGTAGGTGAAGAACTTGTCCCAAGTCCTCTTGTCTCTGGCCAACAATGTCTCGTATCCCACAGTGACTTCCCCGATGGTGTACTTAACCGGGAACAGATACAGGGCAAGCCTGTTTAAAAGAATCAACGCTATGATGGCTATGAAAAGCGGCTCCGGGTAAGTCCAGTACGCCAAAGCCAAGCTTCCGAGTACGACGAGCACCACGATAGCTGAAACCATGGGGCGCCTCGGAAACAGCCAGATTTTCCACTCGTACAGGGCCTTGTCCTCCGATGCCGGTTTCGATACGACAGGCTCTGCCTTCGTCTCGACGGGCAGACTTTGGGTCTGGGATCTGCTCCCTCCCAAATAAGAGGGCCGGCTCACGCTCTTCTTTGGGGCGCTGCCGCCGCCTCCCGATTGGTTGGATTCTCTCGGCATCGGCTGTCCCTCGCTTCTTTTGCGCCTTATTATAGAAAATCAGAATTCGACGTAGATGAGGACTATCCTCCAACAGGACATAATTGGCATCTACAAAGCTCTATGGCTTTTCAAGATCTCCACGGTTTCGTCAAGGGGAAGCCCTAACCTGGTGTTGCCGTCCCTGCCCACCATGGTGTCGGCCGCGAAAAGGGCGTTCAGGACCGCTTCCTCCGTGCCTTCCACCGCTGCCCTGAAGAGTCCCGCCATCTCCAAAGAGTCGTCCCTCACCATCTTCGCGTTCTCGATCGCGGGCCCTTGATGACCAACCTTTTCGGCGTTTGAAAAGGCGACCACAAAATCGCCGCTCCCGTTGTGGAAAACCGAACCCACTCTGGCTAGGCCCCCTTGGCACCTCCGGGCGACCCTGCCCAACTGGCGATCGCTTAGCGGAGCGTCCGTGGCCACGATGATCACTATCGACCCGGGAGGCGCGGGGGGATGATGTTGCCGTTTGGATAGCTCGAACCCCACAGGGACTCCCGCGATGGTAAGGTCCTCGGCTTGACCGAAGTTGGCCAGAACCAAGACTCCCAGGCAGTTTCCTTCCAGTTCCCCGGTGAGCCTCCGGGACGCTGTCCCGATTCCTCCTTTAAAGCCCAAGCACGACATGCCTGTGCCCGCGCCAACGTTTCCTTCCTGGACCGGGCCGCAAGTGGCCCCATCCAACGCCGCCAGCACATGTTCCCGGCGTACATGCCGTCCTCGTATGTCGTTCAGGAAGCCGTCGTTGCACTCAAGCACCACCGGATTGACCGTGCCTGTAGAGACTCCGATCTCCGGGTTCTTGGTTAGCATGTACTCGCATAGAGCATCCCACGCAGTACCGACCGATAGGGTGTTGGTCAAGACCAAGGGCGTTTCCAGGACCCCTAGTTCCGCGACCTGAGCCAAGCCGGTGGCTTTGCCGAACCCGTTTATGACGTGAATCGCTGCCCGGACCTTCTCCTCGAAAAGGTTCCCCCGGTGTGGAAGAACAGCGGTGACCCCTGTGCGAACGGGCCCTTTCCCAGGCACCAAAGGCCCTTCCCCATCGATCAAGGTAACGTGGCCTACCGCGACTTGGGGAACATCGGTGATGGCGTTTTTCGGCCCGGGAGACATCCTTCCAATTGTTATGCCAAGGTCCCTGCACCTAGGTCTGGCAGTCTTGGGTGATGTGCCGTCCATGCTTGTCTACTCCCACGACTGGCCCTTGGCCGCCTTGCACAAAGCGGTGAAAGGCGCCAAGAAAACCCTGTTCTTTACCCACATGCACTCGGGGTGCCACTGGATAAGCAACCTAAAGCCCTTCTTGGCCTCGGCGGCCTCGGCTATCCCGTCAAGGGCCCTGGCCGTTACCGTGAAACCATCTCCGGGGGACTTTATGCTCTGGTGGTGGAATGAATTCACAACGAGACGCCTGGTACCGTGCAGTCTCGCGACCAAGGAGTCTTCATCCAACACTGCTTCATGGGTCCCGTACCATCTGGGCGCCGACTGGCTGTGTTTCATGGCGCCCCCAACCTGGCTGGGAATGTCTTGGACAAGAGTGCCGCCTGAAGCCACGGTGACCACCTGGCAGCCCCGGCAGATCCCTAAGAGCGGCATGTTCATGGCCAACGCCTTCTGGGCCAAAGGGATCTCCAAAGCATCGAGTTCGGGGCTTATGCGGCCGAGCGCCTGGTGCGGACGCTCCCCGTAGCGCATCGGGTCCACGTCCACACCCCCTGGGAACAGGAGCCCATCTACCACCGACAGCATCTCCTGAGCGGCTTCGTCGGGCATGAGCGGGATTAGTATAGGTTTTCCTCCCGCCTCAACGATGGAGTCAATATAGGTCCTGGTGCAGGCCGCGACTCCTCTTTCCTCGTCATAACTGGCCACGATACCGATGACGGGCCTCATTTGAGTTCCTCCTTTGTCAAGAAGACGTCTCCGTAAGCGAAGTCAGCTGGCACTCCGCCTGTATGAAGGAAAACTACAGTATCATCCTTGCGGTAATCTCCCCGCCGGGCAGCGGCGACCAGTTCCGCCAGGGCTTTACCCGTGTAAACCGGGTCGGTGAGGATCCCTTCGGTCCTAGCGAGGAGAGTAATGGCTTCCAAGCATTCAGGCGTCGGTATCCCGTAGCCCGGACCTACCTGCCCGGTAAGCACTTTCACCAGCGGACGCACTTCTTCCGCGGTAACCCCAGACAGGCGCTCTAGACGCTTGTCCGAGGCGCGGGACAAAAGAAGGCTCGCTCCACCCAGCGTGAGCTCGACTCCTCTTTCGATCTTGCTCTCGTCGGTCCGTCCTACGGCTACTCCCAACACCTCGAAAGGCGCCTGGTGTACGAGCTTGCCTATCAATAGGCCGGACAAAGTGCCCAAAGAACCCGCCGCCAGGTATATCGCCTTGGGCTCAATCCCAATGGCCTGGCACTGGCTTACGATCTCTTCGGCACATACGTAGTAACCTAAAGTACCTAACGGGGTGGAGCCTCCGATGGGGACCATGTAGGGCTTTTTGCCTTCTTTCACGAGCCGCTCACGTACCTCTCCCATCACTAACTCGGTAGGCTTGTCCCCGGCAAAAATCATCTCGGCGCCCAACAGGCTGTCCAAGAGAAGGTTCCCCATCCTGTGCCCGGGGTCATCCCCCTCAAAGACCAGCACAGGCGTAAGGCCCAGCTTTCGCGCGGCGGCCGCGGTCATCCTTGCGTGGTTTGACTGCGGTCCCCCGCAAGTCACCACAGCGTCGCAGCCTTGAGTTAGGGCGTCACCCAAGAGAAACTCGAGTTTCCTCGCCTTGTTTCCTCCCAAGGCCAGACTGGTCGTGTCGTCTCGTTTGATGAAGATTCTGGGTCCTCCCAGGGCTTCCGAGAATCTGGGGGCTTCCTCCAGGGGGGTCGGGAGATGGGTCAGCTTGACGGTGGGAAAACCCAAACGGTCTTCTGTCATGTTCTCCTCTCCATTTCTTAAAATGAGGCCCGCGCGGGCCTTATATAGGTTTTAGACCAAGAGAGATAGCGAGAGCTTCGTCAACCTTAGCCATTATCTCATCGTCGAGTTTGGTCACACGACGCTTCAGCCTGCGCTTGTCTATGGTTCTCACTTGTTCTAAGAGCACAACCGAATCCTTATCCAGTCCGGACACGGAGGCCGGAAGCTCGACATGGGTGGGGAGCCTGACCTTGGCTATTTGCGAAGTGATGGCCGAGATTATGACGGTGGGGCTGTACTTGTTCCCAATGTCGTTCTGAATAATAAGCACCGGCCGGAATCCTCCTTGCTCAGACCCCACAACCGGGCTCAAATCGGCAAAGTACACATCGCCTCTGGTTGGATCCAAGTTACGCCTTCCTCCACCCCGAGGTACTCTCGTCGTAGTTTAGGTAGAAGTCACACGCGAACTCCTCAGCCAACAGCCTATTCAGCTCAGCCATCTCTTGATATCCGGCCTTCATCTTTTCTCTCAGAGTCTGGCGGCGCCGCTCCTCAATGTAGAAATAGCAGGCCTCTCGAATCAGTTCCGACCTGCAAATCTTGGTGCCTGATACGAGCGTGTCAATAGTTGCCAAGGTTTCTTCCGGTAGCCCCACTACGACTCTCTTGAGTTTGGACAACTTGGGCCGGCCCCACCTGAGAGGGCCATTCACCTCCTAGATAAGGACCCTCGAACTTCGGGGAGACAATCACTGATATCCCCCGCTAATGCCCCATAGGATCCAATTTTGGCTCTGGCGCGCTCGCCCGCTAGGCCATGCCAAAAGACTCCTGCCCACGCGGCCTCCAGCAAAGACAGTCCCTGGGCCGCGAGAGCGGCTATCACTCCACTAAGAACATCGCCGGAGCCGGCGGTAGCCATGGCCGGGTCCCCGGACGTGTTGATAAACACCTCACCCGTAGCATTCGCCACGCATGTTCCTGCACCCTTCAGGCATACAACGGCATTTCCGGACGCGGCCGCGCGCCTCGCCCAGCCCGGCCGGTCAGTGGCGATCTGGTCCGCGCTTATGTCCATGAGGCGCGAAAGCTCTCCGGGGTGCGGGGTCAGGATAAAGTTTCCCTGGATGCTCCCTAGATATGTCAGTCCTCCCAGGGACTTGAGGGCATGCAGGGCATCGGCGTCTATCACCAAAGGGACCTCGACGCCCAAGCCCAAAACCTCGGCCAAGAACGCTTCTTGGGAGGACCCCCTCCCTATGCCGGGGCCGATGACCGCGGCCTCTGACTTGCGTAAGAAGTCCGTTACCGTATCCAGCGCCCGCTCGTGGGGCTCAAAGACAGGACCGGTCCCGAGCGGCATCACCATGACCTCCGGCACCATGGACGCGCAAACCTGATACACCTCTCCGGGGCACAAGAGAGTGACAGTTCCGGCCCCCGCGCGAAGGCACGCTTTCGCCGCCAAGACTGCCGCCCCTGCCATGCCTTTGGATCCGGCTATCACGGTGACGTGCCCGGACATCCCCTTGTGGTGGTCCTCGCCTCTCACGGGCAACACGCGCGTGACATCACCGGCGAAAACCGCCCGCGTTTTGGAAGTCCCGAGCGCTTCCCCGGGCATCCCGAGGTTCTCCACCACAATCTCCCCGCAAAACGCCCGTCCGGGGTAAGAGTAGAGACCGACCTTCGGCCGTCCCATGGTGACAGTCAGGCAGGCCTTCACGGTAGGCTGATAGGGCCAGCCCGTATCCGCGTTAAGCCCGGAAGGCAGGTCGCAGGCCACGATGGGAATGCCGGACGAATTGGCCCACATTATGGCCCGGTCCATAGGAGGACGCGGGTTTCCTTTCACTCCGGTACCCAGTAACGAGTCAACAATCACTTCCGGCCGAAACTCGGAAGCCCACCCGAGGGCGGACTCGACGTAAGACTCGACACCGGAAGCGGCTCTGACCGCTACAGAGGAAGCCGAAAGCAAGCGGTAGTTGGCGGCCGCTTCTCGGGGCAGGGCCTCTTCTCTGCCGAAGAACAAGACGCGGACCTCATGTCCTTTCGCCGACAGGTGCCGGGCCGCGACAAACCCGTCTCCGCCGTTTTGCCCCTGGCCTGCCAAGACAACTATCCGGCGCCTTTTTTCCTCGCCCGGGGTATCCGGCGGTTCGGGCAATCCCGAAAGCACCTTCTCTACGCCCAAAGCCAGGCCGCGCCCCGCGTTTTCCATGAGGCACAGCGTCGTAAGGCCCATCGCCTCCGCCCGTTTGTCCAATTCTCTCGATTCCTCTACAGAAGCCAAGTACATGCTTACCCCTCCTCGCGGAGGTCTTCCGCGAACAAAGCCACGGCAACGGCGATAGCGACTCCTCCATCATGGGTTATTGAGACGTCCAGCGAGCCGTTTTCCATACCTTGCGACCGGGCAAGCGCCAAAGCCTTGCCGGACAAGAAAACCTCCGGTCTCTTGCCGGAAGTGAGTATTTCTATGTCGGTCCAGGCCACCCTTGGCCAGCCGTCTCCAAGGAGTTTCATCACGGCCTCTTTCGCCGCGATTCGTCCCGCCAACCGCTGGATAAGGCGGGGGCCCTGGCAGTACTCGGATTCCGACGGGGTAAGGAAGCGGGCCATATACCTCTCGGGCGAGGCTTCAACGCTCCTCTTGACCCGTTCCAGAGGAACCACGTCTATTCCGACCCTCTGCCTTAGCACCGGCCCTTGCCCCTCACTTTCCGTCAATCCCGCAAAATAAAGCCGCCGCGCAAGCGAGCACCTTTGCCGCGGACACAACTGAGGCGAAATCGACAGCTTCGTACGCGCTGTGCGCCCCTTCCCCGGAAGGCCCGAACACCGCCGTGGGGATGCCGGCGTCCTTCAAGATCGCCGAGTCCAACCATGCGGCAGTGGAACCGATCTCAGGCTCTGAGCCCAGCGCCGCGCGGAACGCCCTTTCGAAAAAGGCGATTCTCCGCTAAGGTCAAGCGCAAGAACGCCGGTTTCGCGCTAGTGCCGGCGCGCTAATACCCGGCTTCTTTGTCTACGACATTCACAAGCGGCAACCCTTCTTGCAGGTTTACTAGGTTTTGGATCAGGATTTCTATTATCTTCCGCTCGTTGTCAGGAGCGTAACCCGCGGAATGCGGCGTAATAACCACGTTTGGCATATCCCAAAGAGGACTATCCGGCGGAAGCGGCTCTTCCTCGAAAACATCGAGACCCGCTCCGGCTATCCATCCTTCTGACAGGGCCTTTATCAGGTCCTTTTCATTGATGACGGAGCCCCGGCCGACGTTTATCACGAGAGCGGAAGGTTTCATCACCCTAAACTCTTTTTCGGCCAGGAAATGGTAGGTATCCGGCGTCCCGGGCAAAGAACACAAGACGACGTCTGAGGAAGCGAGAAACTCGGGAAGGCGGTCCAGCGGGAAAACCTTCTCAACATTGGCCGAACCTTTCGAGGGGTCCTTTCTGGTACCGATAACGTTCATGTCCAGGCCTTTGCACCGCTTGGCGATCTCTTCGCCGATAGTGCCCATGCCCAAAATGCCTGCGGTCTTGCCGTAAAGCCGGTTTACGGAGTGCTCGCCCCATGTCTTCTCCCGCTGGTTCTTGTCGTTGGTCCTGAAGTTGTAGGCCACGGCCATCATGAGGGCTACGGCGTGTTCCGCCACGGGAGGGGCGTGAACCCCTCTGGCGGTCGTCAGTATGATTTTGGATTTCTTGAACTCTTCGGTTAGAAACCTATCGGCTCCGGTCGACCGGGCCTGCACAAGTTTCAAGGTCTTGGAACTGGCGACCCGGTCCAGAGGTACCTGGGATGATCCAAACAGTACGTCCGCTTCTTCTATAAGCTCCTCTATGGGGACCGGCCCCGGCTCCAAGAACTCGGCGTCCTTCACAGCTCTTGATATGGCTTGCTTTTCCCATTCTTTCCACGGCCTTGTGGCGAGTATCTTCATGGCTGGTTCTCTCCCGCGTACTTGTATTAAAGCGGATGCTACCAGTAGGAACGGGTCAGGGTCAAGCGCCGGTCGGGGACTCTTTCGTCACTGAGACCGAGTCTATCCAAGACTCAAGGATCCGGGTTCCCTCAAGGATGATGTCGGTGCAAGGCACCGAGGTCCTGCTGCGGATTTCGTTGAGGAAGCTTCTGGGCGAGGCGTACGACGCCACGTACTCGCGGCGCTCCATATCGTACACCGGGAAGTACGGGCTTATGGTGAACCCCAACAGACGGGAGGTCGCACGGACCGCGAGATTGTGGCCCGCTCTCGCGGCGTTTTGAATGGTGCCGCGCCATAGGCTCAAGTCACCGGAGAGAAGCAGAGAAATCGGGTGAGCGAAGCCGAAGGTAACACGGATGTTTCTTGGGGACTTATCCAACAGCTCCAACAGTCTCGTCAACGGGGAGGGAGCTACGACACCGTTTATCGCGCAGCGGAGAACGATGCCGGGGGAATCCATGCGGGCAGCGTCAGCCGCGGCCAGAGCAGTGACCTGAGCCGCACCCTGGAAGGCCTGGTCTTTCCAGACACTCTCAATAGCCTCAAAGACCAACTCCGCGCCTTCATCATCAAACAGCCCGTGGTCCAACACCAAATCCCATTCCCCTTCGTCCAGGGGAAGGCCGAATACGGCGGCCAGCTCGTCCATGTTTTGGCTTATGAAGCCGGGGAACTGATACCTGGCGGCCCCTGTGGCGATCAGCAAGTGGGTTGACAAAGCCATGGGAGACATCCTGGAAAACGCGCCATCAAGCAGCGTAATCCTGTCCCGTGAGGGCAAAGCGGCGCTTACGAACCCGAGCACCGTCTCAACGTCTTTGGTGCTGGTGGGACCGGCCAACACAACCTTGCCGCCATCCCTAACCTTGGCGACACAGACCGGTCCTAAAGCGCACTCAACTCCTGTGAGCGCCGGCTCGTCAAAGACGGCGGTAGACGCCCGGAGCAGCGGAAGGGCGGTGGCTACGACATCGCCCGTCTCCACGAACACCTTGGGCTTGGGCAAGCCTGTGATGCTGTCCAGGTCTTCCCCGTCATAACCAATGCTGGTGAGCAAACGGTCCCGGCCTATGCGACGCAAGTAGCGGGTCACCGCGTTGAACGTGGTGGTCTTGCCCGTGTTCTTGGCGGTGCCCGCTATACCTATGATCGGTCCGTTGAAGGTCCTGGCCACTGCTTACCTGATCTCTCTTACCGTGTCTTTTCCAGCGCGCCCCGGGTAAGCTCCATCGTCTTTGTCGCCCAAGAGCCCTTCATAGAGCGCGGCGACGAAATCCCGACGCTCCCTTACGCGGCGGAGCGTTTCCATGATCCCTTCTCGAAGTTCTGACGCGTAAACGTCGCCCCTGGGAGTCGCCCCTATGCCGCTGGAACCGAAGAAACGAAGCGCCGCCGCCGTGGATTTCAGGGTGTCCACTCTAGCGTGGGCGGAAATCGGTCCGCCGGCGTAAGCCTCGTCAGAGGAAGCGATGGTCACGGCGGACGCTCCCAAGTTCAAAGCCAGGGCCGCGTGTAGAGCGGTCATCGTGGCTGACTGGCAGCGGTCCGGCGTCTGCGTCATGAAGCCGACAGGAGCGCCGGGCCAAATGGGGGCATCGATGATCTCCCGCAAGACAGCCATCTTAGCGTAGTTGAAGTCCACGAAGTTGTCTTCGGACAGTCCCCTCACCATCGCCTCAGGAGAGTTGGCAAAGAGGGGTTGAAGCACGGGACGCCCGCCGAGCATTAGACCCACTGTCGCCACTATGAGCATCCCCGCGAAAGCTTTCCTGGCAGGCACGCCGCAGAGTTCTTCGTTGGTCACAACGTCAAAAGGCATTCCGTACCTGGCGGCCAAACGCATGGCTTCCACACCGTCCACCGTCAGCCTGGCGGGGTCAGAACCGGCTCCCAAGCTTCCGTACACTATGTTCACTTTGGTGAGGTCGGCACCGGCAAGGTGCGCGAGCACCACGGTCTCCGGTGTGTTCAACCCCCTGTGCGCCCTAACTTGCCACAAGGCGCCGGGGTGAATAGCCCGTTTTATCAGTTTCAGGTTTTCGAGGGTCAAAACGGTACCGTCGTGCTGGTGGCTCCACGCTCCCTCAAGCAATCCTTCGGTCCGGGCCCCCCAAGACGGATCAAAATGGACCACGCCTCGGGCTCCCCAGGCCAGGGATAGAGCGATATGCTGGGCGTCCATCACGGGGCATCCGGTACCGTACTGGACCATAACCGTACGGCCCTCCAGAGGTTTCTGACCCGGGGGGAGCGGCGACTCCAATGATAGCGACTCTATCAGCGAAATCTCAGACGCCGTGAGCGCCCTTGTGTGGGGAACAGGGATCCCGAGATCGTACCACTTGCGGACATCGCCCGAGGTAAGGCCAGCGTACTTGGCCAGGAGTTCTTTAGCTGAGCTTTCGTCACCCTGGGCCCTGGCCTCCTCGAGGTCGGCACGCACCTTAGCCCTCTCGATTCCCGCGGTGGTCTTGTTGCCCGCCCATTCCAGAATCGTCTGGGCAATGTCGTAACAGAGCTCGCCCGCTTCGGTATCGCGAAACGCGTATGAATACCCCTGGGTTATGTCGGGCTTCGTTAGGCTATGACGCGCTGAAGCGGTTTCAATCCTCTTGCCGTCCACCCACGCTACCACTTCTTCCGGGGTGGTGTTCGGCCCAAAGCCGGCGTCAAAACCGTATTCCTGGGCCATTTCAGGCCTCATGCTGAGCCCGCCGACCACCAGCTTGGCGTGTTCTCGGATCCCCGAGGCATCACACAGGTCCACGAACCTGGCCAAGACCTCCGCGGTTCCGTAGCTAATGGTCCTGCTCACCATGATGTAATCGGGCGAGGTAGCCTTGGCCTTCGAGATAATCTCTTCCAGCGACAAATCAGGAGGCAAAATGGTTGTCTCGTGTCCCGCGTTATGTAGGGCACGAGCGATTAACTTCAATCCGACGTCGTGTACCGGATCGAGGGGAACCAATAGCATTTTCTTGGGTGTCAAGACGGTTCACCTCCACGGCTGTGCCATCTATAAACGCTGGCCGGCCTGTGAACATAAGCCCGAAGGCGTATTCGCACACCTGAGCCGCCTTCCTCGCAGAAAACGACATCCGCGTCGGAGAAGCCCAGTTCGGCCATGAGCCTCAGCCCAAGTTTCTTGCCTTCCTCAACACCATCGCAGACCAGGAAGGTCTCAATGTCGCAAGCGTCAATGATTCTGTCTTTCACGCTCATTCTTGTTCGCCCGACGGGCTCATCCACTCCCTCCAGTAAGTGTCCACGTCTTTGATGACGTTCTCGATGTGCGCGAGCATCTCTCGCTTGGCTCCTTCTGGGTCTCTCGCGATAATGCGGTCCAAAATAGGCACATGGTCTTCCACTAGTACCGAGCCAACTTGGTTTCTGATGTACTCGAGCGCCCTCAGCACGTCAGGGTGCCGGTAGATGATGTCGACGGCCGCCGCCAACACCTTGTTTTTCCCGGCGAAAGCGACCGCGCGGTGGAAAGCGGCGTTTTCGTCTGTGGCGGGAACGCCCGTGGCGTATGCTTTCTTATGCTCCTCTATGATGCTTTGAAGTCTCTCTATATCCTCATCTGTGGCATGAGTGGCAGCCAGATAGGCAGTCTCGGATTCTATCGCTTTTCGGGCAACTAAGACGTCTTTGAGCTCGGAGGCCCCTTTTATCTGGAGGCTCTGGGCAAACGCCATTTGTGATTTGTACCTTACCTGCCTCTGACGCCACTCTTCCAAGGCTTTTAAGCCTTTGTTGGTTATTACCCGGCCGCGGCGTCCTTGGGATTCGACGTAACCGGCGTCTTCAATCGTACGGAGCAGTCTTCCACACGTTGCTTCAGAAACATGAATACCTTTCCCGCTGAATATTTTCCTTAAGTTCCAAGCGCCCAACGGCGTTTTGGATTCCGCGACCGCTGCAAGAGCTTCAAACAGGTCGTCGTGCTCCGACACGTACATCGTGACCGTTCACCTCACCGATCGAGTATCTGCTCATCATTGCTGAACAGGTCTAATAAATAATATCATCCAAATCACACAGGATCCACTCTTGTTGAGTTTCGTACGAGATGTGTGATATATTGATCCTGCTCATCCATGATGAGGGGGGCCATCGGTGACAACAGAAGATCCCTATGTTCGAAAAAAGTTTGCCGTCAACGCTTACGCCTCAAAAAACGATCTCCACGGCACCGTCGTTGCCGTACTTCGTGGTACCCTCCAGGATAGAAACCTTGGTTTGATCCCGCAACCGTCCCGGGTTGTGCTAAGAGGCGATATCCATGAGCTAATTGCCACCGATGAGGAAGCGGCGCCCGGTTCCAATGTGGGCCGGGTTGCGTACGTGGCGTTCGTTGAGTTCCATAACGGCGGAGTCCTGGTACGAGGCGACCAGGTCGTCATTGGCGGTCAGGTAGTAGGCCATCTCGCGGGTTTCGATCTCAGTCACGCTCCAAACCACATGAACGTTGTGGTCGGAGGAAGCCTGGTGTCCGGAGAAGAGAGAGGGCTCCAGGTAGGTATGGAAGTCTTGTTCCGCATGGTCGACTAGGGCCATCAGGAAGGACTAAATAAGGAGGTTTCAAACAGTGCCGGAGTTCAAGTACAAATTCCAGATGTACAAACACCTTCAGGCCGTCACCCCCAAGATCTACGCCGAAGCCAAGGAAGCGGCCGAAAGCCTGGGCATCACGGGCGACCTAAAAGGCAACCTTGGACTTACGGGAGCCATTTCGGGGTGCCCGGCCCCCATGCGCAGGAACGTTCTGGAGGCCTCTGAAAAGGGAGCAACCAAGGTCATCCCTCTAGCCCGGTTGGTTGATGAGATTAGGGAAATCGTTAAGGATGTCTACGGCGACGGTTACGATGTGTGCCCGGTAAACACCTGCGAAGGCGCGCTGTGGGTCACTTATGACACGCTGTTCTCGCCTCCTTTCACCGGACGCGGCGACAAGTACCGGAGCAGGTACATAGTCCCGCTGGAGAAACATATGCACCACCAGGGCGGCTACGGCAGGCCCTACCCGCCCAAGTACAAGGAGTTCATTTCGGAAAGAGGTTCAACCGCGGGCGAGTTTGGTTTCTCCGGCAAACGACTTGACAATCTGGACGTCGTGGTCGTGCCTCTCGCCGGTGCCGAATACCCCAACCACGGTATAAAGTACTGGCCCGTACCTTTGCTCACCAAGGTCGATCCCAAGGGATCGGTGGATGCTCTGGCCGAGATGGCGGACAGAGTCGGAACCGAACTCGCAGGCTTCGCCTCCCTCGGATACGACACGCCCGGATACGGCTACGGAGCCAAGGACGAGGAAGGCACCCCGCTACTCCAAAAGGGCATCGGCGCGCTCGCGAGAAAGCTCAACGTCCCGTACGTCGTCGACAACGCTTGGGGTCTCCCCTTGCTAGGGCATAACCCGACCAAGACCGGCGCCACTGTAGTGGTCTACAGCATGGACAAAGCGACCGGAGCCGCGACTTCCGGCCTCATCATCGGCGAGGAAGACGTGATGGTCAACATCCGCAGGGCGCTGGGCATGCACGGAGACAGGTACGGCACCACCGCGTCCTACGGCAAAGCCGCTTACGTCATGCTAGACCCGGGCAAGGAAGCTCTCCTGACCCAGGTCCAGGTGCTGAAGGACCTCAGGGACAATCCTGGCTTCTACACCTCGCAAGTCGACGAGCTGTACGAGATCGTGACTTCGGAGTTCAAGGCGGCCCATCCCAAGCTCCAGAAGGGTCTCAAGATCTCCAAGTCCTACAACAGCATGACCGTCGAGGTCAACTACGAAGACACGTGGAAAGAGGGCATGGGCTTCCCGATCTTCAGTATCGAAGACATGTATGCCGGTTCTCACCTGCTGCAGGTCGGTCTCGCCCAGATGGGGCTCATCGCGACCATCGCCTACGACGGCAACATCTTCATCTCGCCGGGCCAGGGCACCTGCGACGACGACGGCAACCTCATCCCCGAGAAGATGCGGTTGGCTGTGAAGGGCCTCGTGGCTCTTATGGAGATAATCGGAAAACACGCGGGATTCCTCTCGTAGGAATCGCGGCGTAGCCCGAAGTGACGGCGGAAGCCGGAGCTAAAGGCGGAAGTCGGAACTAATTAAGGAGGGGGCCACCAACGGCCCCCTCCTCTGATTCTGTGTTCTTGCCTGTCCGCAAGCCGTCCGCGCGGATCACTCCTGAAGGAGGAATACCCCGCTATATACCTCGACGGCGGGACCGGTCTGCCAAACGCGGCCGTCAAGGCGCCACTCAACCCGCAAAGGACCGCCCGGCAGGTTGACGGTAACCTCGGTTCCCCGGGCCGCCTTCCCGTGTAGGATCGCCGCGACTACAGAAGCGCACGCTCCCGTGCCGCAAGCCAAGGTGATGCCCGAGCCGCGCTCCCAAACACGCATGTCAAGCTCGGTTGGGCTCTTTACGGTGATGAACTCGATGTTTGCCTTTCTGGGAAAGATGGGGTGCGACTCCAAGCCGGGTCCCACTTTCTCCAACTCCACGGCCGCCACATCATCCACGAAAATGACAAAGTGCGGGTTACCAAGGAACAGCGCCGTTCCGGTGAACACCTGGCCACCGGATTCAACCCGCAAATCCAGCACCGGCTCAGGCCCTTCCAACTCGGCCAGAGGCACTTCGGACCTCTTGAAAAGAGGCACACCCATATCGGCCGATATAGACTCGATTACGCCGTCTTTGAGGTTCACGCGAGGGCGCATTATGCCCGCGCGGGTCTCCACCTCAAACTCGGTCTTGCGGGTGAGTCCCTTGTCGTAGACGTATCTCGCGAAACACCTGAGACCGTTGCCGCACATGTCGCCTTCGGCTCCATTGGAGTTGAACATCCGCATGCGGAAATCGGCTTTGTCTGAGGGTTCAACGAGGATGAGCCCATCCGAACCCGCCCCGAAATGCCTCTCCGCCATCTGCCTGGCCAAAGCGTTCCAATCGTGCTCGGTCGTATAGGAGAAACGGTCTATGTACAGATAGTCATTCCCTAGGCCTTGGAGTTTGGTGAAAGGCACTCCGGTTGTCTTAGCGCGCGCTCCCATCTGCTAGCATCCCTTCCATCCGAGAATTCCTTTGATTTCTTCCTCTCCAACTTGCGACCCAAACTGTGACCTTCGGAAACATATGCTCTTTTAAGTCTAAATCTTGGGAAGCGAACGCGTCTATGCCTTCTTTCTATGTGCTCCCATATTGTGTCATCCGTGGCAGGACTTGGGCGCCACGCGTCGAATGAACTCCCATAATCTGACAGTTTCTGGAGGTGTTCGGCCTGAGTTTTCGGACGAGCTGCCAAGTGGATCCGGCGGCGGCTTTCACAAACACCCTCATGACCCAGGTGGTTGCCCGCGGCTGGACTCGATGTCTCCCTGCCGAAGCAGGGTGCATGCTGCTGATTGTTGCGACAGTCTCGGCAATCGGGCTCAAGGGAAAAGAAATGTGGGATCATATCGAGATCCTTTGGCAACAGTCTAAGAATTACCGTCCGTCGTTGCGTGAACAGCTGGCTATAGTGGAGGTGGAACACCGGTTTAAGAAAGTGTATGGCGTGGAGTACGAGAAGACGGTCCAAGGAGTCGTGGGACTCTTGGTTAAGCTGGGCTTGGTGATTCGGTACGGTGCCGGCGAAGATGAGGTTCTTGACATCCCCGACATACTCCCGTGCGCGAAGGTGTAGGCATTGCTGAGTCGACGGGCGACCGGCAGTGTGTGAAACGCAACCATGTTTGAAACCAGCCAAGCTTGAGTTCAACCCGGTGCGAGTTAAATCGTATGTAGGCCTCTGTTATGCGGATGGCCGGGGTTCCCCCCGGCCATCATTGTGAAACGTGTTCAAACCCGGACGCGGAACGGTTTCCGTCCGTCCGACCTTAAAACGCGGGAATTACTCCGCCTTCGTACTTGTTCAGGATGAACTCCTTGACCTCAGAACTCGTAAGGACCTCAGCAATCCTCTTCAGAGCCGGGTCATCCTTGTCTTTTTTCCGGATGGCGAAAATGTTGGCGTACGGAGAGTCCCCGTCCTCGAGGAACAAAGCATCTTCTAGGGGCGAGAATCCGGCTTGGATCGCGAAGTTGCCGTTGATGACGGCCGCGTCCAGATCCTCCAACGAACGTGGAAGCAGCTCGGCGCTGAGTTCGACGATCTTAAGGTTTCTCGGATTCTCCACAATATCCAAGACCGTACCGTTGACTCCGACCCCATCAGCCAGCTTGATGAGCCCGGCTTTCTCTAATAGAGCAAGGGCCCGTCCCGCGTTGGTGACGTCATTGGGGATGCCGATCTGGTCCCCATCACCAAGGTCCTCCAGGGTCTTGGTCTTGCCGGGATAAACCCCCATAGGTTCGATGTGGACCTTGGCCGTCCAAATGAGGTCAAGGTTCCGTTCGGCTATGAAGCTCTCAAAGTAGGGAATGTGCTGGAAGAAGTTAGCCGCCAGCTGACCGTCAGCCAATTGAAGGTTCGGCTGCACATAGTCGCTGAACTCAACGATTTCGATTTGGATGCCTTCCTCTTCCAGTATGGGCTTCACGAACTCAAGGATTTCGGCATGGGGAACCGACGTGGCTCCAATCTTGATCGGGCTGCTCTTCTTGCATCCGCTAAGCGCCGCGCCAAGAAGAAGCAAAGCGACGAGCCCTAGTACCAAGATCAAACGTGTTCTTCCGGTAATCGCTGTTCTCAACTGGTCTCTCCTCCAATTATTAAGACGTGTGTTGGCTTGCTAAGGTGCGATGAAGGCGTCACTGCTGTCGCTGCTGTCGGTGTTGCCGGTGTTGTCTATGCTGTCGATGTTGTCCACGACTGCCTACTCAATGACGCCGGTATCTGGCCGCCAAACGGTCACCGACAAATTGCATGCCCTGGACCATGCCAACCAGAATCACCACAGAAGCCAGCATCACGTCGGGTTGCCAGCGCTGATATCCGTACCTGATGGCAAGATCCCCAAGACCACCCCCTCCTATAGCGCCAGCCATGGTTGAATATCCTATCAGGCTGATCCCCGTATTAGCCGCGCCCGCTATCAACGCCGGAAGCGATTCGGGCACAAGAACGTATCGAACAATCTGCTGCCAAGAGGCGCCCATCGAGACGCAGGCCTCAATAACGCCAATTTCCACGCCATGCATGGCAGTCTCGGTAAGCCGGGCGACGAACGGTATCGCGGAAACAGTAAGCGGCACGATAGCCGCGACGGTGCCGATGGATGTACCGGTAATGAGCTTGGTAAAAGGCATGATCGAAACCATCAGAATCACGAACGGAATCGATCGGCCGATGTTCACGACCCAGCTAAGTACCGCATAGAGAGGCTTGTTCTCCTTGAGCCCTCCCGGCTGCCAGAGGATAAGCCCGGTCCCCAAGACTAGCCCAAACACCTCCGCTCCCACGAGGGACACCAGCACCATGCCGAGAGTCTCAAGGGTGGCGTCAAGAAGCAGCGCGCCAGTTCTACCTGTGAGCAACGATTCGAACCAAGCCATCAGGCATCGCCCCCCACAGCTACCGTAGTCGCGGATGGCGCGGAGGACGCCGTCTTGCCGAAACCTACCTCAGGCTTCTCCGTTCCCTCTGTCAGCCTTCCGTTCCGGAGGTACGTAATCCGGTCACAGATAGGAGCAAGCACGTCTATCTGATGGGTGACTACCAGTATCGTGATGTTCCTGGCACGGTTGATTTCCTTGAGTGATTGGACTATCGAAGCAGCGGTCTCGGGGTCGAGCGCTGAGGTGGGCTCATCCAGAATCAGCACGCGAGGCTCGGTTACCAAAGCCCTGGCGATAGATACCCGCTGCTTCTCTCCTCCTGAGAGGTCCTCCGGGTAGAAGTCTCGCCTGTGGCTCATATGGACAAGTTCCAAGTATTCCTCTGCTTTTTGGATTGCCTCCTTGCGAGGGACCTTACGGATCTCAAGAGGGAGCATCACATTCTGCAAGGCGGTTCGAGACCGGAGAAGGTTAAACCCCTGAAAGACCATACCGATCTTCCGGCGTGCCTGACTGAGATCGCCCGCTGAACGGGATGACACATCTTCCCCGTCCACCAGTATTCGCCCGGAACTGGGCGGCTGCAGCATTGACAGGCACCGCAACAGTGTGGTCTTACCCGCCCCGGAAGGACCGCATATGGCCACGATCTCCCCGTCAGATATCGTTAAGGAAACATCGCAAAGAGCCTCCACTTCGCCCGAAGGCGAAAGAAAGGTCACTGAAAGATTCCGCACCTCAATCATGGGTGACACCCCCCGAACCTACAAAAACGCCTCCCTGACAGTTAGGGAGGCGTCTCAATCTCCTTATCTGCCAGATTCGCTTTCGCGATTCTGCTGGAATTAGCACCGCGCAGTGTTGCCGGTTGCCGCAGGGTCATTAGGCCAGTCCCTCGCCTGCTCTGGATAAGGTCCAGTTCATTATTCAGTTGTAATGGCTGCAATGGAGGTTATCACTTTTGCGGGTCAGCCGTCAATGGGTTCTTGCATCAGTTGCTGGCGCGAAGAAGTGGCAACTTCCTGCTACTTCGCTACCTACCGCCCAGTTGGAAGAATCGTACTACTGCCGGGGTCGGGTTGTAGCTTTCCTACTACTGGCGGCACCCGGTTGTAGTTTTCCTACAACCTCCTCGATTCAGCAGCAAAAATCCTACCACTCCCACAAGCGAGTAGTAGAATTCCTGCAACTCCCCGGCCCAAGTAGTAGGAATTCAACCACTGGTGGCGCCAGGTTGTAGTTTTCTTACGACCTCCTCGGTCCAGTAGCAAAGCTCCTACAACTCCCGCGAGCGAGTGGCAGATTTTCTGCAACTCCCCCGGTCAAGTTGTAAGAATCCAACCACTGCAACACCGAGTTGTAGTTTTCCTACGACCTGCTCGGTCCAGTAGCAATAATCCTACCACTCCCGCGATCGAGTGGTAGATTTCCTGCAACTTCGTCGGCCCAATAGTAAGAATCCAACTACTGCCGCCGCCCAGTTGTAGTTATGCTACAGCCCCCTGTTTCAGTAGCAAACTCACAACGTATCGCCCCGACGCCTCCTCCGGGCCCTCGAGAAATCCTGTCAGATTCTGGTATTCCCCGTAGCAATTTGGTAAAATCAGGCAGGGAAGCCCATCAGTCAGGAGGGATCACCGTCGCATCAAGCGTTTCTGTTTTTCAGGATCATAGAAGAGTTGACGAAGACAGACGGACTCACCCCTACCTCAAAGACAGTTTATACAGCGACGATGATGGAGCAGCCGCTTACCCTGAAATCGCTCGCCTCCAGACTGGGGATGGAGAGCCACTCCGTTGCCAAACACTGCAAAGAACTCGAGAAACTCGGATGGATGCGGATCGAAGGCGCAAGAAACGCCCGGCGGCCTGTCGCTATCGTACCGAAAGAAGTTGAGGCAAAATTGGCTGCTGAGACCCGTGAACAGATTGAGTTGAAGCCTTACCAAGGCGAGGCGACGGCACAATGGTTCGTGGCCTGGATACTTGCTCCGAGCGTCCGGATCCTGTTCAACGTGCGCCCTCCGGTACTCCAAAACAAAGCCACAGGACAGAACCTAGAGCTCGACATATGGGTGCCGGATCACAACTGGGCTGAGGAGTATCAGGGGGACCAGCACTTTGGACCTACTGAACACTACAAAGGACACCAGGAGTTCATCGAAAGGTACCGGAGGGACAGGCTTAAGGCCGAGCTCTGCAAAGAAAATGGCATCCGGTTATCGCAAGTAACTAAACACGACCTAACACTGCGCAAGATGCTTGAGACAATCCCCGAAGATATTCCCCGCCGCACGTTTGATCCGGATGGCCCGTACATCAAGATGCTTGAACGACTAGGACAAAAAGTAGCGGAAGGACGTGATTGGGACCGGGAGTGAGAAAAACCTCGATACCAGGCTAGATCCTTGAGAACACTACGCCCTTCGTCCCTTGATACTTGCCTCTCCTGTCCGCGTACGTTACAGCGGGCCGCTCGCCCTTGAAGAAAAGCACCTGAAGGATCCCCTCACAAGCGTAGACCTTAGCAGGCAGCGGAGTTGAGTTGCTGATCTCTATCGTTACCTGCCCTTCCCACCCTGCCTCAAGAGGGGTGACGTTGACGATAATCCCGCAGCGGGCATATGTCGATTTTCCGATGCAGACAGTCATCACGTCGTCCGGGACGCGCACGTACTCCACGGACTTGCCGAGGACGTAAGTATTGGGCGGTACTATGATGGCTTCATGAGGCCTGACGACCCGTTGGACCATGGCTTCCTCAGGAAAGGCTTTCGGATCAACGACGGCGCTACCGCAGACGTTCGAGAAGATGTAGAACTCGTTTGAGATCCTAAGGTCGTAGCCGAAACTGCTGAGGCCGTATGAGATAACCTTGTGGCCGTCTTCCTCGCGTACCAAGTGATCCACATAGGGCTCAATCATGCCGTCGCGGGCAAGTTTGTCAATCTGCCGGTCGTTGAGTATCACTGTT
>DULO01000113.1 GCA_012840345.1 Candidatus Fermentithermobacillaceae bacterium | reverse complement strand
GGTCCTATTCATGGCGGTGGCGACCGGTGTGGGAATCATGGTTGCCCAATACTACGGCGCGAAAGACCAGGAATCGCTTACCAAGTCAGTAGGAAACGCGATGACGGCTGTTTTTGTATCGGGGCTTGCCATTATGGCGATTGGGATACCCCTGGCAAGTTCCCTCCTGAGACTGACAAATACGCCGCCCGAGACCTTCG
The DNA here is from genome assembly GCA_012840345.1 of Candidatus Fermentithermobacillaceae bacterium. Taxonomy (GTDB): domain Bacteria; phylum Bacillota; class Sulfobacillia; order Fermentithermobacillales; family Fermentithermobacillaceae; genus DULO01. The sequence goes on along the minus strand of DULO01000113.1, from coordinate 11,928 downwards.
ACATGGCGCGGAGCTACCTCGTCATCATCCTTTACGGTATCTTGTTTACGGGTTATTACAACATAGTCTCGGGAATCCTTCGGGGGCTCGGCAACACCATATTCCCGCTAATAGCGCTGCTTTTGGCATCGCTGCTAAACACGGTGCTCGACATCTGGTTCGTTGCAGGCCTAGGGATGGGAGTGGCAGGGGCGGCCATCGCCACGATAATATCCCAGGCTGTCTCCGCGGTTATGTGCATTGTCAAGCTCTGGCGAATGAGAGAAACAGTCCATATGAACGTGCGAGCCCTGATTCCCGAGAAGAAGTATATTGGCCAGATCTTGCGCCTGGGATTGCCGGCGGGAGCTACTCAGGCTCTTTTCTCCATGGCCATGGTGTTTGTTCAGTCCCTGACCAACAGCATGGGTTACCAGATGGTTACCTGCACCACGGCTGTTATGCGGATAGACGGCTTCGCCATGTTGCCCAACTTCACGTTCGGCATGGCCATCGCCACTTTTGTTGGCCAGAACATAGGGGCAAATAGGATGGACCGTGTCGAGCAAGGTATCAAGGACGTCTTGAAGATCAGCCTTACCACTTCTGTTACCTTGGTGTGCCTGCTCCTCTTGTTCGGATCGAACCTCATCCGGATGTTCACGACTACCGAGTCCATCGTCATTCTTGGGACGCGGCAAATCCGCATCTTGGCGGTAGGATATATTGCAGTGGCCATAACCCAGGTTTTTGGAAGCATCATGCGGGGCGCGGGAGATACCATGCCTTCTATGTGGATATCCCTGTTCACCACCGTATGTGTGCGGGTTCCGGTAGCCTATCTGATGGCCTACCTCACAAGAAGCGAGGCTAATCCAAACGGCGCGCCCGAGTCCATCTTCTTTTCGCTGCTCATTAGCTGGGTCACTGGCGCGGTGATCAATTACCTGTGGTATCGCCGAGGCGCTTGGCGGACGAAGTCCCTGGTGCGGCACAAACCGGTGGCGGAGGTTGGGTCGTAGGACGGCCTGGGTCGAACGTCAGTCGGACCATTTCGGACGATATTCCAACCAAAGATGCGGAGTTGGATGAAGTCCGCGCTGAAGACGCCTCTAGAATCGGAAACCATTGTCTCCTCCGGTTCGTCAAATAATAAAGGATTTCGACGCGTCCGCGGAACACATCCAGACGAATTACGTGTACAATTGGTCCAACGTGTCTGATGTTGACGTTCCTGATGCTTTCTCGGTTCACCCGATTTGATGTATCCGGCGTCAACCCGGACGTGTCTGACCCATTGACCCGGAGGAGATACCTGATGATCAGCCGCAAGCCATCACAACTTGCACCAAAGACCACTGTAGCGGAGGACATTCAAACAACGAAGCCAGCTGCGGCGACGAAGGCATCCGCCACGACGATGCGGGCTGAGGCCACGACGCCCACGCGGTTCGGTAGGCAGCTATTCGCGAAGGCACTCACGGCCCTAGCCATGGCGGCCGTGATTCTAGCGGGCTCACTTCTAGGATCAATGGCAAACCTAGCTTCACTGCAGCTACCCTTCGGACAAGCTCCCAAGGTGGCCGAAGCGGCCGGAATTCTGCCTCCCGGAGCGCCGGCCTTCAAACTCGGAAACGAGGTGCTGTTTGAGCGCTACCTCCACCTCATAATGGGCAAGCGTGTAGGACTCATCACCAACCAGACAGGCGTAAACAGCAAAGGCGTCAGCACTATAGACGCGCTTGCCAACGATCCTAGAGTGCAGCTTGTGGCCCTTTTCGGTCCCGAACACGGCATCGACGGGCAAGCCAAGGCCGGCGAGTATGTCGAGTCGTACACCCATCCAACCCTGGGGATTCCCGTGTACAGTCTGTACGGCGCGACCCGCATGCCCACCGAGTCCATGCTGGCGAACGTAGATGTCCTCTTGTTTGACATACAAGACATCGGTTCCCGCACTTACACCTACATTTCCACTCTGAACTACGCTATGAAGGCGGCGAAGCAATACGGCAAACAGGTCGTCGTGCTGGACCGTCCCAACCCTGTGGGCGGGGTTATCGTCGAGGGCCCGGTGCTGGAGGACGCGCTTGAGACTTTTGTGGGCGTGGACAACCTTCCTATGGCCCACGGGATGACCGTCGGCGAGCTGGCCCGCTTCTTCAACAGGGAAGTTGGGGTCGACTTGACCGTGGTCCCGATGGAAGGCTACACCCGGGATATGATCTGGCAGCATACCGGGCTTCCCTGGATCCCGACTTCCCCGAACATCCCGGATATCGATTCCGTGTTCGGCTACATGGCGACCGGGTTGGGCGAGGGGACAGGAGTCGGCCAACAAGACAAGTTCAAGTGGATAGGCGGAAAGGGAATTGACGCCGTGCGGTTCGCGGAGCTTCTGAACGGCGCGGGACTTCCGGGCGTGGAGTTCGTCCCGGAGGTCAGGGGTTCCTACGGCGGAGTCCGGTTGAGGATTACCGATTACACTACGTTCAACCCCGCCAAGACGGGCCACTACGCGTTGGCTTACGCCAAGCAACTGTGCGACTTCAAGGTTCCGACCAGCGGTTCCACGCCGTCAAGCATCGTGATGTTTGACAAGATAATGGGCACCTTCCGCGTTGGGCAGTGGCTGAAGCAGTACATGTCGCCACAAGAGATGGAGAGGCTTTGGGCCGACGAGCTTGAGGCCTTCAAGGATGAACGTGAGGACTATCTCATCTACGGATTCGCGCCGAAGCCCGGCGAGATCCCGGTGTACGTCAACAACGTGGTCATCTTCTTTGACTCCGCGCCGTACATCGATGAAAACAACCGGACCATGGTCCCCCTGCGAGCGATAGCGGAAAGCCTCGGCGCCCAAGTGGGGTGGGACGAGGCTAATCGCCGCGTCATCTTGGTCAAGGGAGGCCTCACGCTGGAACTGTTTATCGGCAAGAACACCGCGAGGGTGAACGGCGTGGAGAGGGTTATGGACACCGTGCCCGTCATCAAGAATGACCGCACTATGGTGCCGCTTAGATTTGTAAGCGAGTTTCTCAACGCTCAGGTAGGCTGGGATAACGCCACGCGCACAGTGACGGTGACGTATTGAGCCGCCGGCCGGGCGGTTGTCAACGACAGGGCCGTCAGACGACGGCCCTTCTTCGTATCCGCAAAACGACATCTGGACGGAACAATCTGCCATGAGTACCGTCTAGATGGTTGAAAGTTCGTAAGGTTGAAAGGATGGTATGCGTAGATGCGCCAGCAGGTTGTAGATATCTTCGCAAGTAAAGGTGACACTGCTGACAGTGTCCGTTCTCGGACGCGAAAAGCCGCGTCACCCCCCGGCGTGATCCGTTCCGGGGTGCGAGCGCTAAGTATAATTCTAGCTGTGGTGTTTTTGGCCGGGTGTTCACAGGCGACTCCGCCGGAACCTCCGGTTACACCCACGCCCGTGAAGGTTCTTGACCCGATTGAGATCCGCAGGGTGGAATACGACGGCAGGGTGTTTACGGGGAGATACGGAGAAGACTGCATTTCGCCTGACGGCAAGTATCTGTTGGCGGCGGTCTTGGGCGAGTCCGAAGAGACCATGAGCGCAATCCCTCTTTCCCGGGAAGGGGAGCCTGGTGCCTCAGGCGAGGCGATTACTCTCTACTCTGTGGACAGAGCCTGGACCAAGCTGAACGCCGTGTATTGGATCCCCGTCGGCTGGCTGTCCAATGACCAGTGCGTGTTTATCGTCCACGGCTGGCAAAACCAAGGAGAGCACAAGGGAGAGAGAGGATCGGCGGTCTTCATTGGCGACCTGTCCGCCGGGACTGCCTCAGCCATTGCCTGGGTCGATTCGAAGGAACAGGGTCAGCAGGTTGACGATGTGGCCTTAACCGCCGCGGGCAAACTCTACATGCGCCTTGCCCAGAGGGTCTACGAAGTGGATACCGGGACGGGCAGCGTCAGGCTCGTCCGGGACAACTTGTCCGATTACGCCCCGCTTTTCTACATGAGGATATCGCCTAACGGACAGCACGCGGTCTACAGCGTCAACGAGGAAGGACGCCGCGGCATTTTCATCATGGACTTGGCGACGGGCGCTGAAAGACCCCTTCTGCCCACAGGTGAGACCTTCAGTTTCTACCCGGCTTGGTCGCCTGACGGCAAGTACGTAGCCGCGTACACGGCCAACTTGATGCCGGACCCGACAGGTGAGGGGCTTGAGATATACTCGATTCTTCCCGGTGAAGACGGCCCGCTGGGCGCAGCCCAAGCGATCACGGTAGTTGACGTTGACGGAAACATCGTTAAGACAATCAGCTTGAGCGCGCCGGAGGGTGACGACGGTAAAGCGCAGGAGGGTGAACAGTATCTCTTCTACTTCGATTGGTTAGCTGACTCGAAGCACCTTGTGTTTTCAGGCGGTCCCGTCATCCTCGGGAAATGGGGAGAGGTACGGTCAAAGGACCTTACGGGCGTCTTCATCGCTGATGTGGCTGCCGGCACCGAACCTGTGCAGGTCACGGACCTCGTGGCGATAGAAGAGGGAATTGGCGAGCCAATCGACTACATCTTCCCGGTCGCGTCGCTGCCTGACGGGTCTGGAGCGTTCATGAACATCTCGACCGCGAGCGGCCAATCGATCTGGCGTGTTTTAGACGGGCAGCCCGCTAGCAAGGCGGCCGACGGCTGGTGGCAGACGCCGCGGGCGAAACCGTACTTCCTGGACAGCGTAGCCGGGGTTATCGGCCAAGGTCCTGAGTATGTCCTCACGCTATTTGGACCGGGCAAAGCGGTGGAGTTTGGCGAGAAGACAGAGCATCCCATGGAAATCCTGGCGTACAACGACAGCATCCTCGTCGCGGTGAGCCACGACTTTATGAACAACCACAGCGTTATGTACGTTTACAGCATGGTGGCAGAGGTAGTCCAAGGGTAGAAGACCGTGTAGGGACAGGTAGGAGCGGCATATTCGCGGCGTCAAAAGTGGAGGGGGTGTCGGCACGCCGACACCCCCGGAAGTCTTGCTACACTTTCATAAGGTCGTTGAACAACGCCCTCCACGTCCGCCACGCGAGACCTGCCTGGGCGTCGGTGTACTCGGTCAGCATTCTTATGCCTTTAGCAGGGTCCTCCAGGAACGCCTGGCGGGCGGCGGCCTCAAAGGCCTCTTGGGCGTTGACCCATTTGGTCTCGAGGGCGTCCCTGCGCTCCTTGATGGTCTTGATCACTGTCTTGTAGGAGGCGTCAGCCAAGTCTTGGACGTCTTGGAACGCCCACCATGCGCGACCCGGACGGTACGAAAGGTCTCCCGCGGGCACGTTGAAGTGATTCGCGAAAGCGACTTGCGGAAGGAGCCAGCCGTACCCTGCCGGGACCTTGGAAATCCCCAGATACCAGGGGACGTACGGGCTGGTGCATGGGTTAAGCGTGGCGCGCCAGACGCAAGTGAACTCAGGCTGCTCACGGAACTGTATCACGAAACTCTCCAAAGTGGTGCCTGTGCATATGGTCCGGTTGCCCGCGCGATGGGGATTCAGCTCATACCCCTGTGAGAGGTCGTCCTCGGTGCCTTCGTAGTGGGTCCGAAGTATTCTCTTGACATCCTCGATGCCCAGCTTTCTGGGCGGTTTGACCGAGAAAGCCGTCGGATCATCCGGTTCGGCGCCGAGGATTAGGCGCAGGGCGTTCTTGTGCCGGACTATGTTCCCGGCCTGGTTTTGCGTTGGGTTTTGGTAAGCCGCCGCGAAGTCGAAGTCGCTGTAATCGCCTTCTTTGGCCGGCACGTACCATCCCCGCTTGATGGCGTAAGTAATCAGGTCAGGCGAGGCGATGAAGTTGTCCTTATCCGCAAGGTCAACCTTATGGATGGTGTACCAGTTCGGGATGAAGAAAACCTCGTCGTCGGGGACGCGCTGGGCTACATAGTGCTTTCCCTGGACAACCTGGAATACCCAGCCCTCGTCCTTGTCCACGATCTGATAGCACCTGCCCGAGCCTGTGTAGCCGTAGCGGTCCACCAACTCGGCGGCTATCATGACGCCTTCGCGAGCGGTCCTGGCCCGTTGGGCTATGATGTGTCCGACCCCGTACCCTATTCCGCCTTCCACAAGCTCGGGGTTGTCTTCTCGGGAATAGTTGCAGCTGTCGCTGCCTACCGCCACGCCCCACTCGTTTATGAAAGTGTCGCTGAACGAAGCCTGCCATGGAGCCCTGGTCTCTGACCACAGGTAGCTCCAGGTTTCCTCCACTTGAGGAATCTTGGCGCACGTAGGTTCAAAGGTAATAAGCTCACCGGGCTCGTGTTTGGCCCTGGGGACCTTGTACTGCACCATCACGTTGTTGCCTGAGTCGTCCTCGTTATGGCCGTAGAGGACTTCTCCAGTGGCCGAGGCTTTCTTGCCTACGATTACGGCGCTGCAATCGACGGGGATCGACTCGTCGTCGGGGACTTCAAAAGGAAACTGAACTGACGCTTTGTGCCGGTCCGCAAACTGAGTTGGGCGAAGCCGCCCATTGAGGGGGTCTTCAGACGAACCAAACGAATCATTCGAGAGACCATGAGCGAAAGAACCTTTTTCCCGGTATCTCATTTCGGTGGAGTCCCCTACCTTCTGGTGTTGTCGAATTGGTCTACTTTTGTATAACCGAGAGGCGCTCGCGCCAACTGCATGGACTCCGCGCTGCCACCTTGGGCCCTCGATCATGTCCTTTCTTATGCCCTTGCCGCCGCGGTTGAGCGCCTGGTCATACCGACTTCATATTCGTCAAACACCCAACTGCTTCCTGCCGTTTTTGCCGGACCTTTCAGTCAAAACATTAGAATGAGAAGCCGGGGCGGCTGACCGCCCCGGCGGGCCTGCTCAAGCATCGAGGGACCGTTCCGGCAAGAGCTTACTCCGGAAAGGAGCTTAGTCTACGCCAGAACTCCCGCAACCGATCCTAGAATGCCGAGCAGCATGAAGATGAAGATCACGATCATAGGATTGACTCTCTTCTTGACCAGTAGCCAGAAAGCAAGGAACGTGGCGAGAGCGGGGAGGAGTTTCGGCATCAGCATGTCGAGTACCGGCTGAAATGCCATGCCTTCTCCTTCGCCTGCCTTGAGCACCAGCGGCGTGCTCGCGCTAACCCAGGTGGCGATCAAGCAGCCAACGACGGTGATACCTACCATGGATATAGCGAGGGTGACTTCGTCCATCATGCCGCTCTCGGCGAAGCGTTCGATGAACTTCGTACCTTGCTCATACCCTATTCGTTCGCCGTGATATCTTACAATCCAGTGCACGAAGAAGAACGCGGCGAAGGCGAAGATGGGACCTAAGACGTTGCCCTGCAATGCCATACCGGCTCCGACAGAGAACAGGATGGGGCGAATCGTGAACCACAGGAGGGAGTCGCCGATGCCCGCGAGGGGGCCCATAAGACCGACTTTGATAGCGTTGATGGCCTCCTGGGACTGGCCGGTCTCAATCATGGCGATGCAGATGCCTATGATGAAGTTGGCGACGTACGGTTGGGTGTTAAAGAACTGAACGTGGTTCTGGCAGGCCGCTATCATTTCCTCTTTGGTCTTGTAGTGCTCTTTCATGAACGGATAGAGCATGTAGAGGGCGCCCATGGCTTCCATCTTGTCGAAGCTGAACCACGCGTAGATAAACTGGCTGCGCCAGAACTGAGTCCACCAAGTGTCCTTGGTCGTCTTGGGACCGCTCTTTTTCGTTACCTGAACGCCGCTAGCCATTGGTCGACTCGCCTCCTTGCTGACGAATGTAAGCCCGGATCCAGAAGACCAGGGCAGTGACGGCGATGCCGATGAAGGTGACTCCAAGTATCGGCATGTTCAAATAGGCTCCCAAAGCGAATCCCAAGAGGAGCATGGGAAGAAGCTCGACCTTATACATCATGCCCAAGACCATGGCAAATCCGACGGCCGGAAGCATGCCGCCCGCGGTGCCGAGACCTTTCATCAGCCACTCAGGCACGGCGTTCAGCACAGACTCGACAGCGCCGGTTCCGTAGTACACCGGGAAGAAAATGATTATGACACCTAGGATAAAGGTGTAAGGATAGAAGGCCCACACCCACTTAACGAGAGCGTCGATGTCACCTTTGTTGGCAAGGGTTTCGAAGCGTCTTTGGAAGAACGAGTTGGCGCTTGTCATCACGTTGTCTATAACCTGCGAGAGTAGGCTCACGGGGACAGCCATAGCGACCGCTTCCGTGACGCCCTTGCCTAGGACGCACGCCATAGCCGTGGCAAATATGGTGCTCACTGTCACGTTGGCGGGACGGGCGCCTCCGATGCCTTCCACGCCCATCCACATGAGTTCAAGCGTGCCTCCGATCGCGAGACCGAGAGTGAGGTTTCCGTAAACCAAGCCTACCAGTGTTCCGGCAATTAGGGGTCGGTCAAAAGCCATCTGATTGCCAAACAATCTGCCCAGCCCGTTTATACATCCGGCCAAGAGCGCTTGTATTAGCAACGATATCCCTCCCGTTATTGTGTTTGGCCTGCTTGGTCCAACCGTTGGATCAAGCCAACCGGCTCAAGTCAAATAGGACCCGCCACCGGGAACGGCTTACCACCGGTGTGACTCATCACCGGCCTGACTTAGCGCCGGATGACTTGCCACCGAAATGACCTAGCGAGTCTCGCCTCCTTTCAAGCCTGACTTCTCCCGAGACAGTGTCCCGCGATAGGTCCCGTCGCAAGGCATGAGGGTCAGTGTCCCAGAGCGCGAACAGACGAACGCAGGTGCCAAAATGGGGTAGATAGGAATAACGGCTAACGAGTGGGGCTTTCTTCTGACAGTCCCGCGGGGGGCAACTATTTGATGTATCGCAACTCTCCATGAGACCTTACTCCCGCTCAGGATATCACGATCCATGCGATAGACTGATACAACATATTCCTCGAATTACTTATCCAACAGCTATTTCGCCAAGTGTTGGCAAATCCCTTTTCAAATTCAGCCATGGGGGCGGTGTCTCGGGATGAAACATTATGGCCGTTTCTAGCACGTGCTTTTCCCAGGCGTGCCAAGTAAAACCCCTGGAAATCCCCGAGATCTATTCGGTAGAATGGCGTGAAGTCCTTTTTCCTGCCGCGTTAAGCTCCACCCGGCCCATAACGTACCGAAGGAAGGCGTGACCAAGTTTGCTGTACTGGCGTAGGAACTTGTATATAAGCATAGTGATGATCTTCATAGTGATGTCCTCATTCACACTTGTGACCCCGTTTATGCCATTTTTCCTGAAGTCAATGGACGTGACAGACAACCTGGCGACGTGGTCCGGACTCGCGTCGGGAGCGATGTTCCTGGGGTCCGCGTTGATGGCGCCGATCTGGGGAGCTTTGGCCGACAGATACGGAAAGAAAAAGATCATGTTAATCTCCGGCTTGGGGTACGCGAGCATGTACTTTCTGTACCCCCTCGCGAAAACGCCGCTCCAGTTCGTCATTATGCGCGGCGTTACCGGGCTTCTGGCCGGTCTTGTCCCGGCCGCGACATCCTTCGTGACCAGCAACACTCCTGAACAACACATGAGCTACGCGTTGGGGTTATTCCAGGCGTTCAACGCGGCGGGCAGCATCTGCGGGCCCCTTATCGGGGGCAGTCTGGTGCGGATGAGCGGAGTGGCCACTTCCTTCAGGTTGGCCTCGTGCGGGATGTTTTTCGTGACGATAATCCCCTACTTGACGCTGAGAGAAGAGGTGACAAAGTCATCAGAAAACCGGATCAATGTTATGCGGGATATCAAGATCTGCTTCAAGAACCCGCAACTTGTGACGGCTTTCGCTTGCCTCTTCTTTGTTCAGTGCGGCATTCAGATAAGCCAGCCTACGTTGTCCCTGTACGTCTCGGAGATGGCCGGAGGCGGCCAGGATTCGGCGCTGATGTCGGGAGCCGTCTTTTCCGTGGCCGGCTTGGGTACCGTAATCGGTGCCAACCTGGCGGGGAGGAAGGGAAACACCGGTGACGGGATTTCCCGGGTTCGCCTATTGCTCTTTGGGCTGACAGGCGCGGCGGTATTTGCCGCCCTGCAGGGTGTGTGGGCCGCGATCTTGCCGCTGGTGACCTTCCGGACTGTTTTTGGCCTGTTTAACGGCGTCATACAGGTCGCCGCCAACGTGCTTATCGCCACTGCGGTAAGCAGGGAGTTCAGGGGCAGGGCCTTCGGCGTGCAGAACGCCATAAACCCGATAGGTTCCATGGCCGGGCCGATTATCGGAGGAGTTGTGGGAGACGCATTCGGCCTCAAGAGTTCCTTCTTCGCGTCGGGTCTGGCGCTCTTGTGCGCGGTCGGTGTCCTTATTGGCTACATGCGGAGGATTCAGAAGGCGGGCGAGACGGTAAGCGCCTCGGCGTAGACCTGAGCACGAACAGTCTGAGACATAAACGAGACGCCCCGCGGCGTCCTAGTCACCAAGCGCAGGTGGCCTGGTCCGCGGGGCGTCTTGGTTTCTCTGGCTACGAACGACCTACGAACTAGATTCTGTCCCTGGATCCGAAAGCGTCGATCTTCTTGATGGCCTCGGCCTTCATGTAAGCCTTCGCCTTCTTCAGGAAGACTCTCGGGTCGATGGCGTCCGGATTCTCAGCGATCGCTTCCTTAAGACCCTTCAGGTAGGCCATGCGGACATCGGTACCGATGTTGATTTTCTGGATACCGATCTTTACGGCTGCCTGGATCTGCTCCAGCGGAGTGTCGCTTCCGCCGTGCAGGACCAAGGGGATATCCACCGCGTCAACAAGCTTCTGCAGCAGCTCGAGGTCCAGCTCAGGGCTTCCGGTCTTGTAGAGGCCGTGGGCGGTTCCTATGGCGACGGCGAGAGCGTCGACTCCGGTCTCTTCCACGAAACGCGCAGCTTCTTCCGGACGGGTGAAGAACTTCTTCCTGTCTTCCTTGGCGTCAGTGGCGCCCTGTCCAACGTGGCCCAACTCGGCTTCAGCCGAGATTCCCACGGTGTGGGCGAGCCTGGTGACTTCCTTGGTGATCCTCACGTTCTCTTCGTAGGGAAGAGCGGATCCGTCAAACATGACGGCGCTGAACCCCGCGCGGACGGCTCTGACCGCCGACTCATAGTCCCTGCCGTGGTCGAGAATGAGGGCCACCGGGATATGGCGGTACTTCTCGGTGTAGGACTTCACGATAGCGGCCACATGGGCAATGTCGGGTCCGCCTGCCAGGAGAATTCCGGGTGAGTTGGTCTCGTCGAAGACCGAGAACATGACGTCGATGGTTTCCAGGTTGTAGACATTGAAGGCACCTACGCCGTACTTGCCCTTCTTGGCCTCAACCAGGATTTCCTTCATCGGTACTAACACTTCTACACGCCTCCCTGTGACTAAATAACTGCCTAAAGCCCTTGATGCTGCGGGTGCCACTACCTGTTGCCTTGCCTTGGCCCGGTCGCCTCCTTGCTCGCCAAACGCCGCCCAGTGCTTGTTTGGCCGCGAGGTGGGAACGGTTCCTCACGCTACCGTCTACGGCACGCCTAATGCCTGCCCCATTATTCTAAACGCGTTGGTCCGTTCTTAACGTTCACTTCGGGCAATGAGCCTCATTAGGCACGGCAACGGCCCTTCCAAGGAAAGTTCTACTTGGGGTCCGGTGTTCCTTTGTGAAGTTCGGATCGTTTGCCTCCGCTAAAAAGGGAAAGGGACCCACCAAAGATAGCTAAAGAGAGCGGACAAACGGTGTCAGGAGGAGCGCCCCAGAACGCTACGCTTGCGAGGCGCGGGGACGAGACTATGCGTTTTCCAGTTTCCATGGAGGCAAATTGCCTCCGCTTACGGAGGATACTACGTAGGGCTATAGAAACTCTTGCTATTCAGAAGAACTACGGTGCAATGTCAATAGGTAGGAGTTAGGAGATTTGAGTTGTGGTCTTTGACAAGGGAATATCTGACCAAGGCCGGTTTTGAGAGGCATTTGACCGACGTAGAGTTTCGGTTATGCTGT
>DULO01000112.1 GCA_012840345.1 Candidatus Fermentithermobacillaceae bacterium | reverse complement strand
TTTCGATGCCGGTGGGGATGCTCGTGTTCGGGCCCATGGCCGACTATGTCAGCGTGGAGTCGCTGCTAATCGGCACAGGTATAGGACTTCTGATTCAGGGGTTCATGATGATGGGCAACAAAGACCTTGTCGCGGCGGGAGAGCCTGTTGTCTCAGAGAGTTCGCGACTTGGTGGATCGGAAGGATAAGATACAAGAGGCGTTGAAGCATTTCGGTATGCGCGATAACTTAACCTCGTCAATAGAGGACTACCTGGAAGCCATTCTGGCCCTCTCCGAAGAGGACAAAGCCGTCAGGGTAACTGACCTCGCGAACAGGCTGGGAGTCTCTAAAGCCAGCGTAAGTGAGGCGATGGGAGTCCTAAAGGACGGAGGCTTGGCCGACCAGGAAAGATACGGCCGGATTACCCTGACGCCCCAAGGCTTGGCCGAGGCCAAGAAGATCTTGCGGAGGCATCAGGTACTGCGGATGTTCCTCGAACGCGTTCTCGGAGTCAGCCCTGAAACCGCGGAAAAGGAAGCGTGCTTAATGGAGCACGCTGTTGGGCCCGAGACTATGCAGCGGCTTGTCGCGTTCCTTGAGCGGACGTTGGAGGACTCGGATCGGGAGCAACTCGCGCTGGACCGGCCGTGACCTTGACCCTTCTAGGGTTCGACCTCTTCCGATGCCGCGAAATACCTGTGGAAGAAGTACTCCCCGAGCAAGACCAGCACTCCGTACAGAACAAGGCTCTGGACGTCTACCGTGAAGTTTGGTGTCACGAAAGCAGCCAAGTAGAATATGGCAGCGGCTAGAAGGCCGTCTCCAATGGCAGCGATGATGTTTCCGAAAGCGGGGTAGATGAGAGAATCTCCCACGAAGTAGTTGGCCACTGTCGCTAACAGTGCCACCATGCCGATCGTCCCTAATGGGTTATCCAGCATCATCCCGAAAGTCAGCCAGGCGAGAACGAAGGTCATAATGTACTTAGCTACGAGCGCCCAAAAGGTCTTACTCACTGACATCAACTCCTCAGGCTGATTCTTTCCCATGGAAATGGACGGCATTCTCGTTAGAGCCGTACGCGGACGAGCAGAACATACGGGGTAACTCAAGCCCGGGATTCCAGTTTACACATTATGCCATCCCCGCGCCGCCTTCTTGGAACTTCAGGCTGCTATAATGAGTCTCACTAAGTGTCGACGTCCGTTCTAACTATCCAAAACGAAGGAGAGGAGCCAATGGCCAATTACATCAACCTGAAGGCTCATGTAGTGAGCAGTCGCTCGCGGCAGCTCAGGCTGGCAATACCCATGTTGGTCTTGACGCTGGCGCTGGTGCAGGCGCTGCTTCCGGTCGCTAACGCATATGCATCAGAGTCCGAGCGGACCCGGTTTACCGTTTACTTTCCCATGGACCTAATGAGCGGCGTGTATGTCCATCCTGTGGACTACATTGTCCCTCTCACCACGACTCCCGTCCAAGCGGCCCTCGAGGCCCTCATAGCCGGGATTCCGGGCAGCCCGTTTATGACGTCAATTCCCACCGAGACGAAGATACTCGACATCTCCATCAAGGACGAAGTCGCCACAATCAACTTCAGCCAGGAGATGCGGAACCTTAACGTCGGTGCTCCGGGAGAACTCGCGGTGCTCACAGCTATCGCGAATACCGCGTGCCAGTTCCCGAATGTATCCAAGATCCAGATTCAGATTGAGGGAGAACCTGTCGAGTCACTGGCCGGGCACATTGACATGACCGAGCCCGTCGGCCCCAACTGGGACGCCGCTTTCCGGCCCATGGATGACGTCGCCCAACACTGGGCGGGCGGCGCGATTCTGCTTCTCCAGTCTATGGACATCATCGCGGGCTATCCGGATGACCTGTTCCATCCTGAAGACGAGGTAACGAGAGCCGAGTTTGTGAAGATGCTCGTCGAGGCGGTTGGAGTCCCCGAAGGAACGAGCGCGTCCGAGATGCCCTTCGCGGACGTCGCTTCTCACTGGGCCAGGCCCTACATCGAGCGGGCTATTCTGACCGGGATGATTGTCCCGTCAGAGTACGGCGAGGAATTCAAGCCGGACGAGGTGATCCCCAGGGAAGAGATGGCGTATATCTTGGTCAAGGCATCCGACGCCTACCGGGCGGCTCACCCCGAAATCCAGTTCGCGGCCGATATCGAAGATGTGACCTTTACGGACTCAGAATCTATCCAGGCCAAGTACCGTGAGGCCGCTCAAGAGTCCGCGAAACGCGGGTTGATCAACGGCTATCCGGACGACACTTTCGGACCTCACAACGGGCTGAAGAGGTCCGAGGCCGCCACCGTGATAGCCAGGATGATGGAGATCAAAGGCGACAAGGTCTTCTTGCAGAAGCCGAAACCCGGATTTGCGTGGGATGGAGGCAACTTGTACGTCCTAGGTTCGGCCGCGGCTTTCGAAGCCAACGTGAACTTCAGGATTAGGACGACTGAAGGAACCGAGATTTTCGAGAGCTACTCGACTTCCACAAACGGCATGGGTTGGGGAGCTTTTGGAATCTGCGTGGATTCGCGAGTCCTTTCGGGCAAAGACCCCGGCGCCCTTGAGGTATACCTAATTGACATGCGGGACGGGGACGAAATCAGCAAGCACACGTTTTCGTTGGAATAGTAAATAGACGACTCCACGGCTGAGACGTCAACTGTTGACGACTCCGCGAGGCGAAGCGGTCTCTGGCTGATAACTCTGCGCCGCGGAGTCGTCAGTTTTTGAGGGCTCCAAGATTGAGTTGTCAGCAACGAGATAGCTGCCCGCTCCGGAACGTACTATTATGCCTACTTGATTCTGCGCTGCAAGACTCCTTCCGTCTCGACCCCGCCTCCTCGACGCCCTAACCCTTACGCACGGAAGGTTTCTTGGAAGTGGCCGGACTCCGAAGAAGCGTGTCTCGGAAGCCGCATGCCTGTCTAAACAGGCTCCGGGTTATCCGGCTATATCGAGCCATAAAAGCCGTGCGGCCGCGCAAGGTATACTGCGGTCACTCGGCTGAGGCAACCGGTGTAGCTGACGCCAACCTCCCATCTTCCAGTTGCAGCACGATGTCAGCGTCGGCGCACATTTCGGCGTTGTGGGATACCATGACCACGGTGCGTCCTGGACAGTACGAGTTCAACGCCTGTACAATCAGTTTCTCTGACTCTCCATCCACCGATGACGTGGGTTCGTCCAGCAGTAGCAGCGAGCCGCCCTTTAGGAAAGCCCGGGCGAGGCAGATCCTCTGCTTCTCACCGCCAGATAGATTGGAACCCCTTTCGTCCAGGACCGTGTCGTAGCCGTTGGGCAGCTTGACGATAAAATCGTGGGCGTTGGCTAAGGTCGCGGCCCGTATTACGTTTTCCAAACCGGCGTCGCGGTTGCCGAGCGCGATGTTCTCCCTAATTGTGCCCGGGAACAACCACGGATCCTGGGGGACAAAGGAGATCATTCTTCTCAGGGCATTTACGGGGAGGGACCGGAGTTCCCTGTCATCAACTCTGACGGAGCCGTCCTGATAGCCATACAGCCCGAGGAGGACATTAAGTATTGTGCTTTTCCCAGAGCCGCTCGGGCCGATCAAAGCCGCCTTTCTCCCGGGAGGTATTTGGAAACTCACGCTGTCCAGCACTTTCTTGTCCTCGTAGCGGAAAGATACGTTCTCGAAAGAAACTTCAGGAGGGAGCGCGGCGATAGGTGAGGGGGCAGAGTCCGCGACGTCGAAGCCGCAGGCGTCGGCTCCCTCTTCCTGCGGTATCTCCA
>DULO01000111.1 GCA_012840345.1 Candidatus Fermentithermobacillaceae bacterium | reverse complement strand
GAACGTGTAGATGAGCTTGGTGCCGGGGTGCTTGCATTTCATCACGGAGGCTCACTCCAGACGCAGGGTTCTACCTAGATCTTAGCTCATGCGTTGGGCTACGTCGATCCTTTTGGCAACAGCCTCAAACGAAATCTTGACCAGGTTCCCGTGGAAATCCCGGTTGAGAGCGTTGCTCCGCTCCACGACAACATCCGCGGCGCCGCTTACTACACCCAAGGAGGATACGACAACTCATGCTAATCAACCAGACCGTCGAAAACTTGCGCAAGATGCGACTCACAGGAATGGCCGAGGCCTTCCTGGCCCAGAATCAGGATCCGGGTTACAGAGAACTGTCGTTTGAAGAGCGCTTTGGCCTCTTGGTGGACCGGGAGTCCACCTACCGGGAGGACCGGCGGCTAAAAAGGCTCTTGGCCGGGGCGCACCTCAAAACCCAGGCCTGCGTGGAAGACTTCGACTACCGGCAGAGCCGGGGCCTTGACCGTAGTGTCATGGCCGGACTCTCCACCTGCCAGTGGGTCCGTGACCACCGAAACGTCCTGATCACCGGGCCTACCGGGGTTGGCAAGACGTTCGTCGCCTGCGCGCTTGGGAACCTTGCTTGCAGGAACGGCTTTACTTCCCGTTACTACCGCCTGCCCAGGCTCCTCATGGACCTGGGCATCGCGCGAGGCGACGGTTCCTACCCGTCGTTCATGAGGCGACTGGCCAAAACCGAGCTTCTCTTGCTTGACGACTGGGGGTTGGGGCCGCTGGCCGCGGCCGAGAGCAGAGAACTGCTTGAGGTGCTCGAGGACAGGTGCCAAACCAAATCAACGTTGGTGGCGAGCCAAGTGCCTGTGGACAAGTGGTACGAACTCATGCCTGCCTCCACCGTCGCTGACGCGATCATGGACCGCCTGGTACACAACGCTCACAAGATCGCCCTAAGGGGCGAGTCCATGCGGAAGATCGCCGCCGCGGGCGGTCAAAAAGGAGGTGAGTCTTGAAGCTGAACCGACCAGTGTGTTACTGATGTAGTGCCGGCGCCGCAGGGCCGAGAAAAGTGGTCGGCTAGTTCCGGATCCACTGGTCGGACAAAACCGGATCTCGTGGTCGGGAAAGACCGGATCCGGTGGACGGCTCAAAACGGATCAGATGGTCGAATTGACCGGATTACGCAACACTTGCCTCCCTTGACTATTGTTCTCGGGTGGCTTCGACACGGCGGATAGGGGTTTCCTGTCGCAAAATTACTTGTTTCTAGAAGGATCAGGGCGTGTCAGTTGCGAACTCTGTGTTGAGACAAGATGTTTCTACCGCAAAATTCATAAGGGGATGAGTACATGGAATACGACATCCTATTGAAGAACGGACGAGTTATCGACGCTCTTACCGGCC
Source organism: Candidatus Fermentithermobacillaceae bacterium (assembly GCA_012840345.1). Lineage (GTDB taxonomy): Bacteria > Bacillota > Sulfobacillia > Fermentithermobacillales > Fermentithermobacillaceae > DULO01. The sequence continues at coordinate 5,692 of DULO01000111.1, read as the reverse complement.
TAGACGGAAAGTATGATGTAGGTATCAGGCACGGAAAGATCGCCGCCGTAGCCGAATCGCTACCGGCAGTTGACGCTGCGAGCCTCATTGATGTAGAAGGTTACATCGTTATGCCGGGAGTCATCGACTCCCACGTCCACGTTTCCACTGAAGCCAGGTGGATAGGGTATTCCATGATGGCAAGCGTGGGCGTAATTACCGCCGTAGACTTTGGAGGCCCCATCAAGGATACCCTGCGAGGGTTTGCGACCTACGGGTGCGGTATGAGTGTGGCAGGCCTTCACACGATTACTCCCGGACGCAATACCAAAGACAGTGACCCGACCGTTGAAGAGATTTCGGAGATTACAGACGAAGCTCTTGCACACGGCGCTATAGGGCTCAAGATGGTGGGAGGACACAACCCGGCCACACCTGAGGCTACCGCCCGTATTATCGAAGTGGCAAACAAGAAAGGTTGTTACATCGCTTTTCACGTGGGCACTACCGAGCACGGAAGCGACATCGAAGGTTTACGGGAGGCCGTGGAGCTCGCCGGCAAGAACCGCCTCCACATTGCCCATGTAAACAGCTATTGTCGTGGTCTACACATGGATCCGGCAGCCGAGGCTCTTGAGGCCGTGGATCTCCTCCGTAGCCACAGGAATCTTGTCTCCGAGTCGTACCTGGGAACCATCAACGGCACGTCGGCCAACATAGAAGACGGGCTCCCGGTAAGCCACGTAACCCGCAACTGCCTCCGAATGGGCGGGTATACACCTGACGAAAAAGGCATGGGCGAGGCAATACTAGGCGGGTGGGCGCTGATACAAGTCGTACGCGGCGGCAAGATGGAACTAGTCACAGGCGAGGAAGGGTACCAGGTTTGGAAAGATGCTGGTACGCAGGCCAGAGTAAGCTTCCCCGTGAATGACACGACCTCCATGCACATACTAGCCGCCGCCAAGATGAAAGGCAGCGATGAGTTTGTCGTCGATGCCATGAGCACAGATGGCGGCTCCATACCGAGGAATGTCCAGTTGGAGCGAGGTGCTGCCCTGGTCCGGCTCGGTGCGCTGACATGGCCAGAGCTTGTTAGGAAGCTGACGCTGAACCCGGCCCGTATGTTCGGCTTCGAGCTTAAGGGAGCTCTCGCAGAGGGGTTTGACGGAGACGTGACTGTAGCCCATCCTGTGACCGGCCGCGCGCATCTAGGTATTTCCCGCGGACAAGTGATAATGATCGACAGCGTGGTGGTGGGGAAGGGAGGTCACCTGCTGGCGGCTACCCCTGAAGGTGCGGCCAAGGCTAAGGAAGTGGGCCTCTCATCTGAGGTAGTGGACCTGAGCAAGAGCTGGTTCTACACGAGGACCTAAGCTTAAGCTGCAACAGCTTTGGCAATGAAGTAAGGGTGCGGCGTGCGCCGCACCCTTTACTGATCCCAAACGTTATATGATGCCCAGCCAGTCTATCAGTAGGAACTGCATCCGGGCTATCAGAAGCGACAGTCTGCCCTGAACTGCCGAACCAAACGCTGCGCCGAAACAGAGCATGAGCACCCACCTGCCCAGCCTGCCGACCACATCAAACGCCTTGTTTGGCTTGAAGGTGAAGAAGAAGTAGATCAAGGCGAATGCCGTGCCCAAAGACAGCACCAGGTTGTTGAAGATGGCCCCGATACTGTCGCCTTGCCAACTGATGATGCTGGCCTGGATCTGTCTCACGAAATCGCTCTCTATGGCTTTCATTGAGAGGGCAGAACCGATACCCATGAGGAACGCCATGGGATACCGGGCAATCCAGCCGTACTTTATAGAGAGGCGAGTGAACAACAGTAGACCGAGTACTATCGGTATAATCACCGAGATTTGGCCGTTCGCGAGAGGACCGAAAGCCTGTCGCTTCAGGGTCTCGGAGGCCACTACCAATGCGTAACCTGCAGCCAATCCCACATACAGGTTCTGAAACGCTCTGAAGAAAGCGTTCTCTTTCCAAAGGTAGCTGTAGACGGCGAACGTGCAAAGAGCGCCTGTCCACACCGTCAGTCTTGCTATGTCCATTTCTTCACCTCCTAACCTTTCTTAGCCTTCTGTTCTTGTCGCTCAGCCCAGAACAGAAGGTTACCCATCAAGACGAAGAGCACTATCACGACGTGGCCCAGAGACTGTGCGTCCATGGCAGCGGTGGCCAGACCGGGCATGCCGATCGCCGTCTCATATTCGGCGGCAGATTTGAGACCGCCACCGAGAAGGCCCACTAGCTGACCTGACTGGAGGTACGGTACGTTCTGCGGGCCCATGACCGCCACCACTCCGCAGGCCAAGGGGACGTTGGACCTCGTTACAACCTGTCGCACCCACTCGGGAGGCCCAGGGATGCCGGTAGCAAATTCCGCAATAAGGTCGAAGTCGGCTGCTGTCTTGATGCCTTCCATTATGGGATATGAGCTCAAAGGCTTACCCCTTATGTCAGTCGGAAACACTTGGGCTACGTCTTGAGCAAAGGCCGAGATCGCAGTCTCAGCGCCCGCGGCGTATCCCAGGAGTATTATGTCTTCGCCGTAGACTTTTCCGGCCTTTTCCCACTTATCGATAGCATTCCGAGCGTGGATGAGTCCTGCCTCGAGGAACGCCACCTCGACGACCTTTACGCCTTTAGAGAAGGCGTGAGCCATGACTATCTCCGCCTGCGGGCCGACGTCGGGACCTCCACCTATGGAGTAGTCGAACACCAGGAGCATCCTGTCGCCCGGCTTGAGCTTCTCGACCGCTTCCACGAACTGTCTGGTACCGTCGGTCACCTCAATGGGAATGCCGAGGGGATTAACAAGAGGGAAAATGACTACAAAGAGAACCAATAGATACAGCCAGCGCCTGTCTAGATCTCCAAACCATTTGAGAACGCTCACCCTCGCCACCCCCTATTCTCCACCAAAGTAAGACCGGTCGAGCCCAACGATGACTCGAAAACCGGTGAGCACCATTCCGAGAGCGGCGCCAATCATAATTGCACGGTTTCCAGATACGTTAGCGTAGTTCATGAACCATCCGCCTGCTTTCGGGAACCAGGATGACATCAATGCTGTAAGGGGGGCGTTACCTAGCAAGACCAAGAGTCCTGCAACTAGAAGGAACGCGGCGTCGATGTTACGAGCCCTAAAAGACCTCCGAGCGGCAGAGGCGATGAAGAAAACCATTATGGAGAACATCGATGCATTTAGAGGCAGGTACATGCCATCATATATCAAGGAGTACAGACTACGTAAAGGAGAATCTGAATCCCTGGCGCTGCCTGTCACAAGCATGGCTACAATGCCCAGATACACGAGATAAGACATCCAGGCGTCAGGGTGCTTGGAACGAATCTTGCGTGCATGGATGACTATGAGGTTTGCCGCAGCCAAACCCATTGCGAAAGCCGATACGATGCTTCCCCAGTTTTGCACCGCTGTAGCGGCATCCGATACACTCGGTACCTTAAAGAAGTACTCGAAGATTATCAGCACTCCCGCCACGAAGCTTATGGCGATCGGGACTTCCTTCCTCACTCTCTACACCTCGCTTTCTACTTCTTCAGCCAGTCGATCATGGCGGTGTTACCGAAGGTAGCCATGAGCGAACCGAGGATTATCATGATCATGGCTGCCAGCTTTCCCCAGTCCTGAGCGGCGAGATTGCCTATCTTTATGGCATCTTTTGCAAGATAAGCTCCTCCGGCGAAGATCTCTTCACCAATTAAGGTGTAGTCGCAAGCCGCTACGAAGAAGGGGATCTGGGCAGTACGGGAAGTTCCGGCAATCGTTACTGCACCTACCTGAGCGGCTGCTTCGGCCAGCATCATGGATTCAGCCTGGAACTCTCCGACGAGGATAACACTGGCGACTTTTTCGCGGTTCATCATAGAGAGGAGCGCCGCCGCAAACGCGAACTGTTCGTTCGAAAGGAACTGGACCATCTCAGGTTTTACCCTGTCTACCTTTCCTTCTTCGAGGTAAGACTGGTTAACGATCGCTTCGGCAATAGGGTAGACGTTGGCCGCCGCTATGCCGGCCCTGAGTTCTGTATCATAGCGCGCGGTCATTTTGGCTACATGCCCCAAGATCTCGAGGCCTGCTATGTTCTGAGCGGCGCCGGCCGTACTGATCTCGGTTCGTCCCGGCACATAAACAACCGGGCGACCTAACTCTGTAGCCCTACCTATCGCTTCTTCGATAGCATCTAACCCGGGAATCCTACGGATATACGGCGTCTTTCCTGCCTTGGCCATCCTCATATAGTAGATGGTTGTGGCCAAGAACAGCGCGAAACACAGGAATGTGGTTTGCTTTCCTGCTACCAAATTGATGCACACCTCCCAAAATATATCTATACGCCGCTCTTAATCACTCTTGTTTGATGTGAGGATGCGTAATTCCTGCAAGTATATTGAATTTAATGTATATGAAAGCCCAGTTGCTGCTTTATGCAGGTTGGTCTATAGCCTGTCTTGCGTGAATTGTCTGTGCCCGAAGTTTCGCTGTAGCGGCGGGACAGGAACTTATAGAAAAAAGGAGTCACTTTTGTTGGGTGAGACCGCTCAAAGAGGTGCGAAGGGGATGTGTTGACAGAGAGCAGGATAGGGGCCTAGACTACGTCGTCCTTAGTACCTGCGGAGACCTCTACGGCGTTGATACAGGGGATGGCCGGATCCGGATTAGACTTAGATCGTCGTCCAGAGCGGCCGCTCAGATGTCGTATGCCTCAAGGGCGCCGCCTTGGATAATGTCTTCCACTTCCTCATAGCCTTCCAGGAAGGTGTAGTTCTATCGAGCCGGCAACGCGAACACGTACTGGGAGTTTCGCCCAAGTTCGCTAGGGCCTATGGGCGCCGCGCCGGTGTGGAATTCTCCGTTTTGGAGGGCCTCCCACTGGGCGTAAGTGAACACCATGAACGGTATGTCCTGCCGGGGACTTTCTTCGGTCCACTTGGGATGCCTGATCAGGACCAAGGGTCCGGTTTCAGATGGGTCCTTCTCTACGTTTCCCTGGGAGTCAATCCTGTATCCTTTCCATATGTCTCGGATGACGGAGTATTCCGCCCAGGTTTCAGGAAGACGAACTCTGAAGCCATAGTCTTGACTGTTCGCCATATCCCGCTTCAGGCGGAGTGCCGGTACCTGTCGAGCTCGCGCATCCTGTCAAGGATACGGCGAGGAAGAAGACAAGTATTAAGACAAGCACGAAGGAAAAGGAACGCGTCAACTGACTTCGCCTCCTCAGTAGTGTGTCCGTATGCATTGACGCGTGCGAACGTCGGGTGTTCCATGGGATAACCCTAGTGGAACACAATGCCTCTATCTCAGCCTGAAGTGGTTCAACTGCAGACTTGACAGCTGGTTGGTAGCAGACAAGGTTCTCCAGGGGGATATGGATGGAGCCCTCTCCTAGTCACAGGATCCTCCTTCCCGAGCAGTTTGTTTTTCCACTTGTACATGGCAGCCCGAGACACTCCGTATTTCTCTGCCACCTCTCTGGCCGGGCCTTTCCTGGAGATAAGGTCCATGTGAACGCTAACATAAATGTTGACCGCCTGGGGGCCTGGCGCTAACGAGGCTGTTGCCGAATAGGCTATGCTACGTGACAGACCGGGAAGAAAAGGACAAGGTTGGGTGACACCAGCGAGGCGAGTCTACGTACCCTTGCGCTGAGGGCTATCTCTTGGCTCTTTCTTCTCT
>DULO01000110.1 GCA_012840345.1 Candidatus Fermentithermobacillaceae bacterium | reverse complement strand
TGCCTGCTCACCAGGTCGTGGGTGCCGAACAGCCCATTGCCGTAACCTTCGACGATGCCCTGCTCCCTAGCCCACGCGACGGCGTCGGTGTACCACTGCCCGTCGAGAACATCGGCGAAGTCCGCGCTGCCGTCCACCGTGGGTGAACCCGCGTAACGGTACAGGGTGGCTACCAGCATCGCCCGGCTCATGTCTCCGTAGGGAGCGAAGGAATCCTCGGAGATCCCGTTCATAAGCCCCATTTCAGCGACGAATTTGACACCGGGGTAGTACCAGTCGGCCTTCTTGACATCCTTGAAATCCGTAACCAGTTTGGCGACATTCTTGGAGATGAAGAACTGGGAGGCACCGCGGGCGGTAGCCACGAAACCTCGCCTGACGCTGTCATAGGAAACATCCTCAAGCTTCGTGAGACCTTCCAGACCGTCGAGAGCAAACACCGTGAGGGCGCCTGTATCCTCGTCGGGACCGGCGGCATAGGGGATGAACACCTCGTAAGCTCCCGGCAGCGGCTGGACCTCACCGTCTCCTATCCTCACCCCGATTCTCCAAACCGCGGCGTCGCCTAGGTAATCCCTGACTTCCTCCAGCAGGCCATCCGGATCGACGGCGAACGGCTCCATCACGAATTCAACCTTGTCGCTATCGTCAGATAGGGCGGCGAGAGTATCCAGGGCCTCTTGGCCGAGGGTGAAAGACCCAAGAGGAGTAGAGACCGCCAACACTGCCCTGTCTTCACCCGCGAGCGTGGCAACCGCGGCGCCGGACAAGGTTACTTTGACCGCACCCTGGCCTTGAGGAGCGCTCACGTGTACGGTAACCTTCGCGTCGCCGGCCGCGCCTTCCGCGAGAGCAGCAGTCAGGGCCGTATTGACCTGGTCATCTTGGACTTGCACGCTGACTCCGTCCTCGCCCCAAACCGCGAGCGCGCTTATGACAGACTGCGCAAGAGAGGGCGGCAGTGGATGGCTTTCATGCCGCTTTAGCGGCGAGTAGTCTATCTTGATCGTCAACCTGTAGTTGTTGTTTCTCGTCACCGTGACTCCGGTGACGTAGGCATCCCCGGCCCAATCACCTACCTTGGGCAAGTCCTTGATCATCTCTGCGGTAAACGGGTTCGCGTAGAAATACGCGCTGTTTCCTCCCGGGTAGTCGTTGGACTGAAGCCGGATGGAAACGCTGTAAGCCTCTCCTTCCTTGAACTTCCCGTCTTCCAACTGACCTGTCCAGGTGAAAAGCGGCTCGTCGGGAGGGCTAAAGTAAAACAGTTCGTACGGATCTTTGGGACTCGGGATGTAGACCTTTGGCGGCTCCTGTCCTATCCACGGCGGAATGATGGTTCCCCAGTGGAAGCCTTCGATAGTTCCTCTCAGAACGTCCAGCGTGTAACTGATGGTGTAAGCCTGGTACACGCCATCTGAGGGGATATGCGCCGTTATGACCACGTCGTTTCCGACGTTGTGCGGCGTGACTTCGCCCGTTTCTGCGTTGACTTTGGCGACATTTGAGTTAGAAGTTGTGTATGTGACTTTAGCGTCACCCAGCTTCCCGTGAAGCGGGTTGGTGAAGGGGAACTGGTAGTGGTATAGAGATACGTCGGAAAACTCAAATCTCAAGTCAGGCATGGGAAGCAGGGCGACCCCGGCCGTTATCGAGTACTTCTGGAGTGTCGTGCCGTCAGAAGCCAGTACCCCGACGAAATCTCCCTCCTCAAGGGTACTGTCCCCCGTTTTTCCGGGAGTGCTGTTGAATTCGGCTGCGTCCTTAACGTCCGCATCCTTGTCAAAGAGCTTCAAGGTGGCACCTGGCCTGCCTTTGAGGCCGCTCAAGAACTCATCGACGGTGGTCTCGCCCCAGACTATGTCCTTGTCATTTGGGCTGATCTCGGTGTCGGACACCGTATACGCTTTGTTAATGGTTGTCAGAGCAGTGGAGGGATAGTGCTTGACGTCGCTGCCCTCGTCCTTATCGAAGATGAACAGTTTTCCGCAGTGGGCGTCTTGGTTGGCCACATATAGGCGGAAATCATTGTGTGTAACAACCTCGTCCTGAAGGGTAATCTGATCGCTCTGGTTTTGCGCGACGTTGATGTACGAGTATACAGAAGGACTTGAGCCGCTGAACACCTCAGGCTCGGTGATGTACGCGATGAACCCGTGGCGGCTGCTGTAAGAGCTGTCTGCCTTCGGCGTGACAACCTGCTTGGCAGTTCCGGCGTCGTCATATTTCAAAACGTACTTGTAGGGCTCCACCTCTTCCAGGTCAGCGATGATACGCTTCACCGGATAGTTGCCGACGCCATCGACCTTGCCGGGCTTCAGGAGGTATATCGTGTTCCTGCTCCACACATTCTCAAATTGGTCCACCCTATAAAGCTTCCGAACCGTTTCATTTGAGGGGTTGAAAGCATCGTTGGAAATGAAGTACTCGACGTCACCTATCTTCTGATAACCGCGCAGGACGATTAGGTGCCCGTCCGTTGAGCCGTATGCGTTTTCTAGGTAGTTGGGAGCTTCAGGGTCGGTGGAGTACGCCACACTGGCCCCGACGGCGTAACCGCTCTTAAGGTGTCTCTTTATGCCTTCTATGGTGGTGTAGTCCACATAAGCCTTGTAGCCGTAGGAACCCGCGCAGGCCATCGCGAAGGCCCAGTTGCCGAAAGCGTTTGGCCTGAAGTCGTAGCAGCCCATAGCCACTTCCTCAGGCAACAGGTTCAGGGGTTGGCCTGCCATCTGCGACACGCTGTTCAACAGCATGGCCGTGGTCGCCGCGTTGCACATGACCCCGCCGATGTTCGGGGACCGGATGATTTGTGAGTATTGTGGCACTTCCACTTCTTGAAAGTCTCCGAAATCGGGATTCTCTCCGAGCCCATCTTGAAAGACCTTCACGGGGTCCTGCCCGGTAATCCGTGTCGTTCCGTGCAAGTACCAGAGCACCGGAGAAGGGAGACCCGCGTCATCTCTATGCAAGATGACCTGTAGCCGGACTTTGGATGCCGTATCCCCCTGTGCGGGGTCTCCGCGGACATAGAACTCGTCCCAGTTAATGTTGACGTAGGGAGACTCGGTGCTTGAGTACGAAGCGTGGGACGACCTCTTTATGAACGG
>DULO01000109.1 GCA_012840345.1 Candidatus Fermentithermobacillaceae bacterium | reverse complement strand
GGCCCGTAGACCACGCACACGTTTCTCCTGGCGAACTCGGAGGCCAGCACCCATGCTTCGTCGCCGTGCTCCACGCTCAGGTTGAAGCCAAATTCGTCTTGGAGAGCGAACAACGCCCTAAAATCCTGAGGGAGCATTGAGTGGACCCTAAGGGGCATCTCCTTCCGGAGAACCTTGGCGAACGCCTCGAAGATATCCCGCTTCCGAGGGTTCTTCTCAGGGTTCTTCTCGCCCGCTTCCAACTTGACCATGTAGTCTTGAGTTTCCTTGAACCAGTTCCTAAACAGCGACGCCACCGACATCCGGCCCGCGGGATACGGGATATCCCTGGCGGGTGAAGACCTTCTGGAAGAGGTCCAGGCCCCTTTCAAGCCGGCCGGGTTCCTAATGACACGGGACTCCCTGGTGCCCGCCGCCTTCAAGGCGACCGAGACGCCGCCAATGTTGTTTTGGCTTCCGGGATGGATGAGCATCGCGGTTACGCCTTCCGCTATCCCGTCCCTAAACCCGATATCGTCGAAGTAGACGCCGTCTATGGCCCTGCACTCGCCGGTGATGGCGTTGGTGGCCTCGTTGACGTCGCCGTACTCCCTGTCCAGAGTCAACGGGATTATCCCGACGTGGGAGTGGCAGTCAATGAAGCCGGGGACCATGTACTTTCCGGTAGCGTCGAAAACCGGTGTCCCCGCGGGAATGGGAACGTCGGCACCCACGGCTGTGAACTTGCCGTTTTCGACGAGGGCGGTACCGTTCTCGATAACCCCGTTGGTGATGGTCAGAATCTTAGCTCCCTTGACAGCTAGCATGATCCGCACCTCCCGCATCCGTCGCTATCGCTCACCTTGCCGATGCTCCCCAACACGACCTCGCCGTCGCATACAACGGCTTTGATTGGAGACGCGTACTCGAGAGGATCGCCGTCAAACACCACAAAGTCGGCATCCTTACCCTTTTCGATGGAACCGACCCTATCGGCGACACCGAGGATCTCGGCGGCGTTTAGGGTGATCGTCTTCAGCGCGTCTTGGTAGTCCATGCCTTCGCGGGCCAAGATCCCCGCGTGCATAGGCAGGTACCAGCCCGGGAACGTGGGATGGTCGCACGTGATAGCCACTTTCACTCCGGCCTTGACCAGCGTGACTGCGTTGTCCCACCGCAGGTTCTGCAGTTCAGGCCCCATTCTTACCATGATGATGGGGCCCACCACGCAGGGGATGTTGTTCTCCCGCAGTTCATCGGCCATCATATACCCTTCGGTGGCATGTTCAAAAACCAGGTCGAAACCGTATTCCTTGGACAAGTCGATCATGGACTGCATGTCCCTTACCCGGTGGGCGTGGACCCTCGCGGGGAACTCCCGCCTAAGCAGGGCCGCGGTGTTTTCGTACTTCCGAGACGGCTTCTCTTCCTTGCCGTAATCCAGCGCTTCTCTTATGAGGGCCATAAGCCCCATCCTGGTGGCGGGAGCTCTTCTCGAATCCTTCATTGTCTTCTTGGGATGCTCGCCCAGAGCCATCTTCATGCCGGCCTTCTTGCGCAAGACCACCGGCATCCCGTCCTGGGTCCT
>DULO01000108.1 GCA_012840345.1 Candidatus Fermentithermobacillaceae bacterium | reverse complement strand
TCTCGCTCGTTTCGGGTGCGGAGGCTCTAGCCTCTCAGACCCTCTCCTTGTAACGGAGGATCTCCGTCAGACCCTACTCGCCGACTAGCCGGCTTTCTGGCCTGCTGCTCCCGGGTCCATTCAGCAGCTCCTTCCGGCACCGGCTTTCACTGTACCCGGCTCGCTGACCCCAGAGGTGTTGCCCCTACTAGCCCCGTTCATGGCACTTTACGTCGGTATGTGGTTGTCGTTTCGCAAATGCTAGCACGCGCAGAGGGCTGTGTCAAATGGATTCTGTGGACCGTGGCGAGTCAGACGCGTAGTAATCCATGCGGCAATCCACATGGGAATCGCGATACGGCCCAAGCCAGGGTATCTACCTCAGACCCTAATGACGTCCCCGAGATTTCTTGAGTCTCTCGATCACCGGCGCTGCTTCAGGGCTCAAGAGAAACTCTTTGGTGGTCTCCGGGACAAGTACCGACCACCGCTCGTAGTCATCCGCCCTGAGGCCCTCCCTCACTTCAGAGGCCGATACCGGCCGGCCGTCGATCTCAAGCCGCGGTATCTCAATGAGCTCAACTCCATATTTCCTGAGGACCTCTTCCATGGTCCGGTTGTAGATCCGCGTGACCGGAGAATACGGTTCAGTACCGACAAATCTACGGTCTATTCGCAGCGCGGGCGCGATGTGCTTGCCGTATACCGTGGCGTCTATGCCGGCTCCCGCGCGGGCGTGGGTTGTCTCTTCGGCCGTGAAGTAGCTAGGGAAAGTAGCAAGTGACACGGTGTACGGCCCGGACGGAAGAACGGTTACGTTGGGCAGATGGGCGGTTCCCCGTTTCACCATTTCAAACCTCGCGGAGAAGGGAAAGGCAGACCGTTCCTCCTGGACGACAAACAAATAAACGTGGCGGCATGAGACTGCGGCTTGTTCCACAAGATATTGATGTCCAAGCGTGAAGGGGTTGCAGTTCATTACCATGCCGCCAACGCTTCCACCGACAGAAACAGCATGCCCGGCCAAATCCCGGGTGTAATCCTGAATAGAAGGCGTCCCGATCTCAAGCAGGGCCGCGAGAGACGTTTCGGCCAGCAGTCTGAATCCAAGGCTCTTGAAAAGGTCCACGTTGGTAGGACGGGTGAAGACAAACAGCCTGGTGTATCCCCGGTCATAGGCTGCCTGCACGAGGTAGTCAACTATCTTGGCCGAGAGTCCGACACCCCGCAGTTCGGGCTTCACTGCAAAACACTGAAGGATGTTCTCCCGGAGAGAACCGGTGGCGACAATCTCCTCGCCCTGCTTTACCACTACCGTAAGGTCGCTCTCGACGTCATAATCCAGGTTGTAGGACGCGAGAAAGTTGGCAACGGCTTTCTCGTCCTGTGCGAGCTGCAAGTCAAATCCGGACAGCCACATTTGGCGGAGTCCCTCCAAACAGGCTCGGCGTAAGGAGCAACTCTGAACTGGGGAAGCCTTGGTCCACGAAATAAAGGGCTATTGTAAGGGCGAGCAGGTCGGCTGCGCCTCCAGGGCTCAACCTCATACGGGAAAACGTGTCGTGCGCTTCGAGGATCATCTCTCGCCCGCGGTGAGTAAAGACGCTCCCGCAGTCGAGGATTCTCCTGCTCGTCTCGTGCATGAGTTCGATGCCAGAAGCCCCCAGTCTCCTCAGCACTGTGGTGTCCACAACCACCGACATCATACTGATGAGGGCGTGAACCGCCGAGTCGTTCAGGCCCAGCGAACACCGCAACCCGTGCTCAAAGGCGGGATATCCTACCTTCTCCACCACCGGGAATCCTGCCTCGGCTTCGCCCCGAGCTCCCGTCGCGGCTCTCTCCAAGCGCCTCAAGTTCTCCACACTCTGCAAGTTCTGCAAATCTGCTTGGCGACCGAGATATCCAAGATCCGCCTCCGGAAGCTCCCTAGCGCATAGCCCGGCACACGCTTCTCTGACTGTCCCGTAAAACTCTAGTGATGGGACCTTCTGGCCCCGTGCCAGGCACAGGCCGGCCACTCCTGCCGCAATTCCCAAGAGGAATAGCTGTCCCCTCTGGGTATTCACACCGTGGGTGGCCTCGAGCAGCTCCCGTTCGGCATCACGGCCGACGCTTCTCAGTTTCTCGAAGAGCTCCTTTGGCGTTTGGTCCGGCTCCTCGAGCCCCAACCGGGCGAATTCGGTAAAGTAGGGCGCAAGCACACTGCTCCCGATCATGAACGTCAGGTGGTTCATATCGTCGTGAGCTCCGGTGTCCCTCGGGCTGACAAGTCCGGGGGATGGCGTCACGCACACTTCGAAAAGCGAAGCCGCAGAAAAGCAGGCACCTAGCCGCCTTGCTTCGGCTAAATACGTCTGCTTCTCCATGTTCGTGACCCTCTTCCCCGCCGGGCTCACTTCACTCAACCCTCTCACCCTACTACTGACTACTGCTGACACTACTGATGACAGTGCTGACTACTACTAACTGCCGCTAAACATCCAAAAGGCGCCTGGCCGCAGAGATCACTTCATCCGGCTTGTGGGCTCCACGCTTTCGACAGGTGTGCGCATCTTCGGAACACACGAGGCACCTTCTCGGGGCCATACCGAGCATGCCCCTATCGACGACACCTTCCGCGACAATGACGTCCAGGTCCCAGAGCCGGCCTTTAGGGCTACTCTCCTCTACTGTGACCATGGACCGCTTGACCACACGTGCATCTGTCTCATCCAAGGCCAGGAGGCACAATGGGCCGAAACACGTGTGGACGCGGATCTCTTCTCGGATGATCGCACCTACCGAAGACAAACCGGCTTTCGTCATCTCGACTGCATCCGCAAACAAGCGCTGCCACTCGTATCTCAAGTACCCGCCGGGCAAGCTCAGTCCGACTTGGACCAACACGGGCCGCTTCTCGAGGAGCTCCTGTTGCAGCCAGTACAGCCGCTCCTTATCCTCGAGAACCTCCTGGACCCGGAGCAAACGCCCCCTCTCCTCGAGCACACCGCGCTCCGGCCGGGCTGAACGCTCCTCCTCTCCAGAAGCATCCCGCCCCGGCCAGAGCAATCGGGCCCTCCCCTCGTGGAAACTTGCCATCAAATTACTCTCCTAACCGTGTCGATGAGGGTGCCGTCACGGTACTCGATGAGCGCCACTATCTCATCTCCGAGAGCCAGTTCCTCCGGCTTGCCGGTCAGCCTTTCCGCGCGTTCCTGGAGTTCCTCGATGCTCACAGTGTCAATTCCTGCGTCCTTAAGCCTTGCCTTAAGTTCGGGATTACGCGGGTTCACGGCGACACCGTACTGGGTGACCAGGGCGTCAATGCACTCTCCCGGGGTTACAACGGTGTGGACGCGGTCCACTACGATGGGGAACCGGCCTCTTATTAGTGGCGCAGTAACCAGCCTTAGTTTGGCCCCGGCAGCGGTGTCGGGATGTCCGCCCGAAGCCCCCATCATGATGCCGTCGGAACCGGTCATTACGTTCACGTTGAAATCGAGGTCTATCTCGGTCGCGCCGAGCATCATGATGTCTAGGATGTCCGACGTGCAAGTCTTCGTATGGGGGTTCGCGTAGAAAGACGCGGACATCTCCACGTGCCTGGGGTCATCCCTCAGGCTCTCAACGGCTACAAGGTCAAAGCACTGGGTATCGAGTATGGCGTCGATCAAGCGGTCTTTGAGCATCCCTACGATATAACCCGTGATGCCGCCGGTGGCGAACCTTCCCCTCACTCCCGTGGCGGCCATCCTCTCCCTCAAGAAACGTGCCACCGCCAGCGAAGACCCGCCTGCGCCTACCTGGAAAGAGAAACCCTCGCGGAATAGCCCGGAAGCCTCGATCACACGGCAAGCCTTCTCGGCGATAAGGAGTTCCATGGGGTCGCGGGTGAGGCGTGTGACGCCTGACATAATGCCTTGCGGGTCCCCTACTTTATCGACCACGACCACGTAGTCCACTTGGGTCTGCGGGATGCTGATCGGTATGGCCGGGTAGGGGACCAGCGTATCCGTGACCGCCACCACGCACTCGGCGTACTGCGCGTCGGCGAAGGCATACCCCAGCGAACCGCAGGCCGTGGGGCCATTGATGCCGTTTAGGTTGCCGTACTCATCCGCGTTGGGGGCCGCTATGAAGGCGACATCGATCTTGAGTTCACCGGACTCAATGGCCCTAACGCGCCCGCCGTGGGACCTGATCATGACCGGGGCCTTCAGCAAGACCTCCCGGGACAGCACCTCGGCCAGCTCTCCGCGAAGGCCGCTGGTGGTGATAGCGGTGATGACTCCGGAACGGATGTGGGGGATGATCTCCTTATGAATGCTCTGGAGGGAACTGGCCGCGAGGGTCAAGTCCTTGATCCCCATCGCCGCGATCTCATTCACTACCCTGTTTACAAGAAGGTCTCCGTTCCTGAAATGATGGTGGAACGATATGGTCATCCCGTCCTTGAGGCCACTGGCCTCGATCGCGGCTCTCAGAGAAGGGAGAAGCTTTTTCCCGCCCGTCCTGCGTATGGTCGGCCCGAAACGCCTGCCCTTGGGCGGCGTGGCGAATACGCCGGCATACGGGCGGAACTCACCAAGACCCTCCACATACGTCGGGACCTCGCGTCCCACAGCGTTAATTGCCACTTGTGTCACCGCCCTTCGTCATACCCACAGCTTGCGCCAGCTGCAGAACTCTCTCGGCCTTGGAAACTATGGGACCGTCAACCATCCTGCCGTTTACGGCGATGACTCCGGAGCCTCGCCTTTCGGCCTCCTGGATGGCGGCCATGATTGCTTCCGCGCGCCGTACCTCGCTCTCGCTGGGCCGGAAGACCTCGTGGACGATGGCCACCTGTCGCGGGTGCACGCAGCTCTTGCCTGCAAACCCCATCTGTTTCGCCCTCTGGACATCCGCCCTGAAGCCTTCGTCGTCGTCCACGTTGGAGTACACCGTGTCGATGGGCTGTATCCCCGCCGCCCGGGCAGCCATAACGATCAGGGCCCTGGCAGTGAACAGCTCGAAGCCGTCCCTGGACCTCTCGGACTGAATGCTGTTGGTGAAATCCTCCGCCCCGAAAGACATGGCGACCAGCCGCTCTGAGGCGCGGGCTATCCTTTCGGCGTTAAGGACTCCTCTGGCCGTCTCGATCGCGGCCATGAGCTTCACGGTCCCATGCGGTATGTCGTGTTCCAGCTCAACTTCGCCGATCATGCGGTCGGCCCACACGATGTCCTCGGGCTCCTCAGTCATCGCCAGACGGAGCATGTTGGGTCTTGCGGGGACCAGAGCCCGGATATCGTCTTCACAGTACGGAGTGTGTCGGCCGTTAATGCGGATAACCGTCTCGCAAGAGCCGAAGTCCAGCGTCCTCAAGGCCTCGACCACGAGGTCCCTGGCGGCATCCTTCTGGTTCACCGAAACTGCATCTTCAAGGTCTAGGATGATGCTGTCGGGCCTAAAGACAGGTGCGCTTATGATCATGCTGGGGTTATTGCCCGGAACAAACATCATACTGCGACGTAATCTGTTACGCATTGGTGGGAGCCTCCATTGCTCGCTTTAGAGCGGTTGTCACCCGGGCCCGCAACACGAAATCCAGGGCGCCGTGGTCTATGATCTCGAAGCGAGCATTGCGGACTCCCAGTTCCTGGGCTGTCTGCCTAACCGTATTCCTTATCGCGTTTGAAAAGCGCGGAGACACCTTGCTCTCTATATGAATGCTCACTTCGTCTTCTTCACAAGGCGAAACCCTTACCATGACATCGCCCGACTCAAGGCTTCCTGCCTGAGCATTGCGATACAACATCCGTGTCACCCCTAGCTGTGCCAAACGCACTTTTCTGACTTCCTATACTCCGGTTTCGAATGTGTACTCGACGAACTCCCCTTGGCAGGGCGGTCCGGCACAGATATGGGCCGTTCGTTCCTGGAAATCGATGATCAGGGAGGCAACCGTGCCGCTTCGCATCGCCCGGGGCACGCTCACGTCCGCAGGATGACGGCAGATAGCGTGCGGGTAGTTTTCGTGGTCACTCATGCACTCCTTTATGTAAGGGACAGTTATCTCGCCGTGCTTGCGCATAAGAAGCTCCCTCAGCCGGTCGCCTCTGGGCGACGTGCCTAGGGCGTTCAGGTCCTTGTTCACGACAAAATGATTGGCGTGAGTGACTATGCCTTCCGACGGCTCGATGATGTCGGCGCCCTTGGGATGGGCCTCGATGTCAACCGCACGTCCGTCACTTGACGCAAGGAGCATATTGTTTGAGACGCTGCGAGTAGCAGTAAGGAGGAGCTCCTTTGCCTCATCGAAGGTCTTGCTGGCGAGCACCTTGCGCCTCAGGAAGGTAACCGGGATGCCTACCCCCCTCGTGTCGTAGACAGACTGCAGGGAGTTGTTGCAGAGCCCGACGCCGTGAGAGTTGAAGCCCTCGCGCATGAGCTGGCCGGCTTCGGTGAGACCCAGTACGCAAGTGCCGTCCGGCTCTTCTATCGATAGCACCACAATGTTGTCTATGACGCCGATGCGGAGGTCCCAGTTTTTCACGAGCAGGGTCTTGCCGCCTTGAGACGCTTCGGGAAGGATGGCGGCAGTGGTACACTCCTTCTCACGCGGGAACTTCGTGATCTCGTAGCGGCAGTTCACCACCATGAGGTCCCCGAAGTCGACGCCGGCGCCTAAGGCAATGCCCTCTGCCTCTTCGAGGACTTCGGGCATCCTCTGACGGATGAGGGGGACGTACGACAAGGCGTATTGCCTAGTCTCTTCCCAGGTATGGCTAAGCGTCTTGGCAAAGAGCTCTCTGTAGCTCTCAATTCCCGCACGGATCTTATCCCTGGCCTGTACCCCGTACTGCCTGCCCCTCTCGGTCGGGGTGGCCCCTTTGACTTTCACCAACTGAAAAGTGCCCATGCTAAATCCCCTTCCGGATCAAAGTGAGTACTTCACGTACTCCGCCTCACAGGGCGGACCGGCGGCCACAAAAGCCACGCCGCGGGTGAGGTCGTAGATGGCGCTTCCCACGGTGATGCTGCGGTACTCTAGCGGAATGGTCACATCCCGCGGGTGCCGGCATATGGCCTGAGGGTAGTTCGCGTGATCGCACAGGCACTTCATGATGTGGGCAACGTCTATGGAACCGCGCTTGGCGCTCAAGAGCTCCTGCAGCCTGTCGCCCCTGGGGCTTGTCTCCAGAGCATGGATGTGGGACTGCACCACAAAGTGGTTGGCGTGCGCGACTATTCCTTGAGTCGGGTGGATCTCATCGACTCCACCGGGGTATGTCTCAAGGTCGACGGCGGCGCCCTCAGCCGAGGCAAGCATGTAGTTGCAGGACACCGCCCTGGCTGCCTTCTTCACCGTTTCGACGGCTTCCTTAAACGACCTACACCTAAGCACGGCGCGCCTCATGAACGTTGAGGGGATGCCCACGCCGGCGCTATCGTATATGGACTGAAGGTTGTTCGCGCAGAGGCCTATTCCGTGGCTGTTCATGCCGTTCCGGATGACCTGACCTGCCTCCGCCAATCCTATTACCCTCGTGCCATCCTGTTCTTTGGCACGTATAACGACTATGCTGTCGATGATCCCGGCCCGGTAGTCCCAGTTCTGCCCAACGTATGTAACGGATCCGCCACTGGCCTCGGGAAGCACCGCAAATGAAGTGCATTCATTGGCCTGGGGAAACTTCAGGATCTCGTAACGGCAGTTAAGGAGCATGATGTCGTCAAAGCCTACTCCGGCTCCGTCCGCGATACCCCTGCACTCTTCCAAGATCTCAGGGAAAGCGCTTTCCACCAGGGGAACGTGGGCCAGAGCGCGTCTCTTGGCCTTCTCCCAGTCCACGCCGAGTCTCTCGGTGAACATCTTCTTGTAGCCGTCCACACCCGCGCGGATCTTGGAGCCGGCCTGCTCTCCGTACTGCTTGCCCATCTCGTATGGAGTACCGGGCGAGACTTCTACAAACTGGAACGTTTTCATACTGCAACTCCTCCCCTCTCTAGGCCGCGCTCACTGTACAACGTGCAAGTCACAAAGTGGTTCGGGCTTACCTCCACCGCCGCAAGGTCCGGGCTCTGGCACGCCGGCTTGGCATGAGGGCAACGCGGCTCAAACCTGCAACCGGGCTTCGGGTTTACGGGGCTTGTGACCTCGCCTTTTATGACCTTTAGCTGCCTGCGGTACTTGAGGTTCGGTATGGGGATGGCCTCGAGCAGCGCCTTCGTGTACGGATGGCACGGATTAGAGAAAAGCTCCTCGGTGGGGGCGTACTCGACGCACTTGCCGAGGTACATGACCGCAATGTTGTCGCTTATGTGCTTTACCACGCTGAGGTTATGCGTGATGAACATGTAGGTCAGGTTTCGCTCGTCCTGGAGGTCCATCATGAGGTTCAGGATCTGTGCTTGTATTGATACATCCAGAGCCGACACGGGTTCGTCGCACACGATGAAGTCGGGGTTCAGTGCAAGCGCTCTGGCTATGCCTATACGCTGGCGGCGTCCCCCGTCAAGCTCGTGGGGGTATGTGTTGACGAAGCGCTCGGCGAGCCCCACTACACCCATGAGCTCAAACACTCGCTCGATGATATCATCCTTATTCTTGAGCATCCCGCTTACCTTGATGGGTTCGGCGATGATCTCGCTTACCGTCATCCTCGGGTTCAGTGAAGCGTACGGGTCCTGAAATATGATCTGCATGCGCTTGCGCATCTCGGTCATGCTCTTCTTGCCGTAGTCCAGGATGTTCTCGCCGTCAAAGAACACCTCACCGGAAGTGGGCTCGATCAGCCTGAGCAGGAGCCTTCCCAATGTGGACTTCCCGCACCCTGATTCGCCTACTACTCCAAGGGTCTCGCCCCTCATGATGCTGATGTTAATGTCATCGACGGCGTGAAGCAGCCCGCGGGCAGTCGGGAAGTACTTCTTGAGATTCTGCGTCCTCACTAGAGGCTCTTCCATAGGTGACCCTCTCCTTCCTATCACCGATCGCCCTTGGCGTTCTGGGGAAAATGACACTTGATCTGGTGAGTGCCCAGTTCCACAAGAGCGGGAGACGTCTGCGTGCATATATCCTTCCGGTACGGGCAGCGCTCGGCAAACCTGCAACCCGGCGGCAGCTCCGTCGGGTCCGGCATAAGGCCATCGATGGGGTTAAGCCGGTCGGTCTTCTTGGTGAGGTCCGGAACAGACCCGAAGAGCCCGATCGTATAGGGGTGATGGACCTCGCCTTCGAAGATGTCCTGCACGGTACCCTTCTCTACTATCTCGCCGGCGTACATGATGGCGACCGAGTCGCAGATCTGGGCGACTACTCCCAAGTCGTGGGTTATGAGTATCATTGACGTGTTCAGGTTGTCCTTGAGCTCGTTCATCATGGTGAGGACCTGAGCCTGGATCGTCACGTCAAGAGCCGTAGTCGGCTCGTCGGCCAGCAGGAGTTTTGGATTGCACGCCAGCGCGATGGCTATGACTACCCGCTGCTTCATGCCGCCGGAGAACTGGTGCGGGTACTCGATCTTCCTTTCGGCGGGAATACCTACCATCTCCAGCATCTCGTCAACTCTTGCCTCGATCTCGCTCTTGGATAGGTCCCGGTTGTGAAGTTTTATAACCTCGCCTATCTGCGTTCCGACGGTGTGCATCGGGTTAAGGCTCGTCATGGGGTCCTGGAATATCATGGAGATGTCGCTCCCGCGCATCTCGCGCATCTGGGCCTCGCTGAGGTCCAAGATGTTCTTGCCCTCGAAGTAGATCTCCCCTGAGGTAATGAACCCCACTTTGTCGGGCAGAAGACGCATTATGCTCAGAGCCGTCGTGGTCTTGCCGGCTCCCGTCTCTCCCACTAGGCCCAGTGTAGTGCCCTTTTCCAGGGTAAGGTTTACTCCGTTCAAGGCGTATATGTCGTGATCGTCCGTCTTGTACATGACGTGCAAGTTTCTTATGTCCAGCAACGTCTCCATCGCGTCATCTCCCTACCAATCCGTAACATCAGTTCTTGAGTCTCGGGTCGAGAGCATCCCTGAGGCCGTCTCCGACGAGCGTGAGCGACATGACTACCAGCACAATGGCTACTCCGGGCGCGATCGCGAGGTGGGGGTAGTACCGGAGCTGCGTTTTCGCGGCCGACAACATCGAGCCCCACTCAGGAGTGGGCTCCGAGATTCCAAGCCCGATGAAACTCAGCGACGAGATAGTAATGACTGACCTGGCCACGGTCTGGGTCACCTGAACCAGGATCGGTCCCATGGCGTTCGGGAGTATGTGCCTGAAAATGATCCTTGCGTCACGCGCTCCGCAAGCCCGGGCAGCTTCGACGTATTCCTGGCTGGTCACCGACAAGACGGATGACCTCACGATCCTTGACATACGCGGCGTCTGGGAAATGCCCATCGCGAGGATCAGGTTTGGCATGCTTGATCCGAATGCTGCTACTAGGGATATGGCCATAAGGGTGTTCGGTATGGCCATGAACACATCCATGGTCCTCATCAAGATGTTGTCGACGGCGCCTCCGTAGTAGGCGGCTACTGAACCGATTATGGACCCGAGGGTCAAAGACACGCAGACCGTCGCAACTCCTACGAACATTGAGATGCGTCCGCCGTAGATAACCCTGGCGAACACGTCCCTGCCGAACTCGTCGGTCCCGAGAAGGTGTTTAGGCGATGGCTTCTGGAAACGTTCGGGGATGTTCTGCTTTATGGACATCTCCTTGTCGAGGTACAGGTCAGCACCCAAAACGGCGACGAGCATCACCAGGAACAAGACAAGGCCCAACCTGGACATGCGGTTCTTCCTGAATCTCATCCACACCGCCTTGGCCTGGCTCTTCTTGCGGAACTTATGCATCTTCGCTGCGGCCTCTCCCGAGGAGGCACTCCGTACGATGTTGCTCATGCGCTCACCTTCTTTGCCTTAGGCGCCCCGAACCGGGACTTGAGCCTCGGGTCTATGTAGGCGTACACGATGTCGACAAGGAGGTTCATGACGCTGGCTATTAAGGCCGCAAAAAGGACGGATGCCGTAGTCATCGGTACGTCTTTGGCTCTAATGGAGTTGATCATCAGCTGCCCCAGGCCGGGTATGGCGAAAACCTGCTCAATGACGATGGCTCCGCCGAGCGCGTTGCTGAAGTTGGTGCCGATGATCGTGACCACGGGAAGAAGCGCGTTCCTAAGCGCGTGGCCAAAAACCACTCTGCCTTCTTTCGCGCCTTTGGCCCTTGCTGTACGGATGTAGTCCTGGCGTATTACCTCGAGCATCGTCGAACGGGTCATTCGAGCGGTGGAAGCAAGCGTACTGGCCGACGTCGCGATAGCAGGAAGGATGAATTCCCGCCACGCCCCGGAGAACAGTGAAGGAAGAAGCCTGAGCTTCACCGAGAACACGAGGATTAACATCATTGCGAACCAAAAACCGGGCATTGACGTAAGGAGGAGAGTCGCGCCCAGCACCGTACTGTCGGCGACCGAATACTGCTTGGCAGCCGATAGCACCCCGACGGGCAGCCCCAGGGAAACTGCGATGATCGTGCTGACAACCGCCAGTTGGATGGTATTAGGAAGTCGCGTGATTATCTCTTTCGTTACCGGAATCCTGGTCCTGTAGGAATTCCCGAAGTTCCCTCGCAATGCTTCTCCTATGTACCTCAGGTACCGGAGCACGAAGGGATCGTTCAGGCCCATCTTCTCTCTGAGCGCTTCGTATTCCTCAGGCTTGGCGCCTTCACCGAGTATCATGATGGCGGGGTCGCCCGGAGTGAATTCCATGATGGCGAACACGATGAAAGAGACCCCAAGCATGACCGGTATCATCATCAGAATTCGCCTGGCTATGTACTTGGCCATCTCCGCACTCCTCTCGACAGGGACTGCGGTGGAAGTGCCTCCACCGCAGTCCGGGCATTGCTAACCAGGCTCTTACTGCTCGAAGTACATCTTGTAGACCGCATACCTATATACAGGGTGCGGGTAGAAGTTCTTGAGTTTAGCGCTGAAGAAGGCGCTCACGTTGGTCGAGTAGATCGGGATAAGGGGAACGTCTTCCTTAAGGATCTCATATACCTGCCAGTACAGCTCGAGCCTTTCTTCGTTGTCCGAAGACTTCCTGGCCCTCTCAATGAGGTCGTCGACTACAGGGTTGGAGTAACCCGAGTAGTTGTTGCCGCCACCCAGCATGCCGCTGTGGAATCTCCTGGTGAGAACGCTGTCGGCGTCGCGGACCGTGGCGTTAATCATACGGAGGCTGGCTACGAAGTTTCTCTTGTCGCCGACGTCCTCGAGATAGGCGGCGCGCTCCATCTTGTCGAAGGTAACCCTGATGCCGATCTGTCTGAGCTGCTCCTGCACGATCTCGGCCGGCTTCATATAAGTGTCCGAGCCCTGCATGCTGAAGACAACATCGAAACCGTTCGGATATCCGGCTTCGGCCATAAGAGCCTTGGCCTTTTCGATATCCTGTTCGTACCACGGGAAGTCAGGTATATACCCGAAGACCGAAGTAGGAACCAGGCAGTTCGCTACCTCTGCCTCGCCGTTTACGGCTCCGATCGCGATTTCCTCACGGTTCAGAGCGTATGCGACGGCCTGGCGGAGCCTCTTGTCGGTGAAGATGCCATCGGTGACGTTGAAGGTGATGTGGTGCAACCCTACTCCCGGGCATTCAACGTGACCTATCTGGGGAAGGGTTTTCAAGTACGGCTCGTCGGCATCCGCTATGCCGTAGTAGACGTCTAGGGTGCCGTCCTCAAGGGCGATCGCACCGGCCGACGCGTCGGGAACCAGCTTGTAGATAAGGTTCTTGATCTTGGCGGGACCATCCCAGTAGTCATCGAACCTGGTGAGGACGAGCGAGTCGCCGCTCCTCCATTCGACCATCTTATACGGTCCGGTTCCGCAGGGGTTCCTGGAGAAGTCAATTCCGGCGGCTTCGGCCTCAAGGACGGCCCTCTTGCTTACGATGCCGTAGGTCATGTTTGTCATGACGTCTAGAATCGGTCCGTAGGGGTACTTGAGGACGCACTTGACGGCCATGTCGCCGACCTTCTCAAAGTGGTCGATGGCCTCGCTGATGCCGCTCGAATAGCTGGAGTCCAAGGACCTCTGCAGTGAGAAGTACACGTCATCTGCAGTCATGATGTCGCCGTTGTGGAACTTCACGCCTTCCCTGAGGTAGAACGTGACTTCCGTGCTGTCCTCGTTGAACTCCCAGCGAGTGGCAAGACCGGGGATCAGCTTCGTGTAGTCGGTCGGGTCTTCCCTAACAAGCGCATCGTAGATCTGGTACATCATCATGTGGGTAACAGTATCTTTGCTTGTAGCAGGGTCAAGTGAGGATGCTTCTGCGTTAACTCCCCACAAGAGGGTGTCCTTGACCGGCGCCTCAGACTCCTCAGGCGTCTTGCCGCAACCTGACAAAACGGAAGCGACAGAAATCAGGGCCACCAACAAGAGAACACCAAAGCGTTTCAACTTTTCCTCCTCCTGTCTTTATCAGGCCTATGTACTGCTGGATCTTTCACTAGATCCTCCCTTATGCGGTAGGTATACCCGTATACCTGTATACCATCGAAGAGTGCATTCGTCGTCGCCTCCAAAAATCCTTCAGGGTTTATTTGTGAAAGGCCGAATTAGTACGCAGCCGCACCATGGCTGCATGGATGCAGAAACTCGGGGTCTGTGCGTGGTCTATTTCCACTGGAGCAAGAAGGCTTTCTTGGCGTTTTCCGCATGCTGCCTCGCGAGCTGTTCGGCCCTTTCACCGTCTCTCGCAGCGAGGGCTTCGACAATAGCGGCATGCTCCTCCCAGGCCTGCTTCTGGCGCTCTTGAGTGGTCAAGCTAACACCGCGCAGGCAGCGTATCTGTCCCGCGAGGTTGTCTATGAACTGGGCAATCCGGTGGCTGCGGCTGGCCCCGATGATAATGGCGTTGAACCGGGCATGTGCCTTCATGTACGCTTCACGGTTCTCTGAACCGGGACGCATGCTCTCAAGGAGGTTCCGTAGGCTCCTAAGCTCCCTTGCCGTGATGTTGCTCGCGGCACGCCGGGCGCACAATCCCTCAATGACCGCTCTAAGGTCGTAGATGTCAATCGCATCGTCCCTGTTGAGCCCGGCTACTACCGTTCCCCTCCGAGGTATCTCTACTGCGAAACCATCCTTCACCAGCATCCTCAGGGCTTCGCGCACGGGAGTCCGGCTTACGCAGAGCTGCTGCGCGAGCTGGGATTCCACGAGGCGATCTCCCGGGACGAACCGCCCGCCTATGATAGCAGAGCGAAGAATGTCGTGCACGATGTCGCGTATGGGTCGTGGGTCTGTGATGTCTACGGGTGTGAGTTCAACCATGTGCGTCGGCCCCCATATGTAAGGTTATTTCGAAATCGATGTTATCATCTGACCCGGTCGACAGTCCACGTTCTGTAATGCAGGCCACACCATGTATGGTTTGGAAAAGGAGCAATGAGCCTGAAGAAGGACACCAAAAAGGCGTTAGGAAGAGCACTAGAAGAGCACTAAGAAGAGCATTAAGAAGGGCATCAACAAGGAGCGTATTCCTGCCCACTTGAAGAGCTTTGCGGTGTAGACTGGGTGTAGACTAGATGTGGACGGATGTAGATCAGCCGTAGATCAGTAGACCAGATGTGTATCGGATTTGCCTAGATGAGACTTGGATCAGACCCAGACCGGTCGCGTGGCCGGCCAGTAGAGACAGATCTCGTAACGGTGGTGTCAAACATGCCCTTCCCTATGACGCACCTTATCATCGCCAGGAACATCCTGAACGCTACTTCTCAGGTCAAAAATCATTCCCAGTTCATGCTGGGCTCCATTGCGCCGGACGCGGTCCACT
>DULO01000018.1 GCA_012840345.1 Candidatus Fermentithermobacillaceae bacterium | reverse complement strand
TTTACGCTATCTACGGGTTTCTTTGCCGGGTTCTGGCGCGTGGTCGGGACTTACTGGCCGTTAGGATTGATAGCGGCAGGGGCGCTGCTGGTGCTGAGGTCGAGAAAGTAGCAGCCAGGCGTCGTTTACCTAAGGTGAAAAAAGAAGGGCAGCCTTACGGCTGCCCAACTCTTTTTGCGCTGCTTATTAGCAAACGAAGCAGCTAAGTCCGAGGATCAACAGGATGAGGATAAGGAAGATGATGAACGCCCAGTTGCCACCTCTGAGGCCACCGGTCGTACCAACTCCTGCCATGTCACGGACCCCCTTTCATAAACCTACAGGACACGTTATGTCAACGCCTCACGAAAGGTTACTAATCGGTATGGCAGATTAATGGAGTTTCGTTACCGCGGTCTGGGTTTTGCCGGGGCTAAGCGGTAAGAGTCTGGCGTCAGGGGGGTGTGCTAGGCCGGACACGCCCGACAGAAGGTTGGCACCGGTCGCTGAGATATGCTAGATTCGGAATGAATTGCTTCAAATGACTCATTTCAGAGGAAGAATTCGGCCGCGAGCGGCGCCGGAGATGGGAGAGAACACGCAGCCGTGGAACGCGAAATGGATTTGGTGGGGAAGCCTACGGGAGAGGCGACGGCGATGACTGAGCGGACATCCGAACAAGCGTCAGAGTCACAGGAAAAATCGGCGGCAAGGCCGCCCAAAGAGGCCCAGGCGAAGTCAGGGGAAGAGTCAGCGGTCGAGACTACCGGGAGAAGCCGCGGTGCGCGTCAGGACTTTACTGTCGGCAGCATCCCGAATGGGTTGCCCGCGGGCGTTCAGCAGGTTGTCGTCTCCATGGGTATGCTAACTCTGACGTCCATAGTGAACCGCTTCGGAAGCGCCGTCATGGCCGCGTTCGGAGTGGGAGGCAGGCTGGACCAGTTCGCGTTTATGCCTGCTATGAGCGTGGGTTTGTCAGTGACGGCCCTGGTAGGTCAGAACCTGGGAGCCGGTCTTCACGAGAGAGTCAAAGAAACAGTCAAGTGGGCAGCGTACTTGACCGTCGGCATTACCAGCGTGGTGAGCCTCGTGGTCCTGGTGATGCCGGGAGTTCTCATCAGCATCTTCAACTCCGAGCCGGGCGTCTTGATTGAGGGCGCCGCATACCTCCGTATAGTGGGCTCGGCCTACGTTCCTTACGCCTTGATGTTTATGCTCTCGGGGGTGTTAAGGGGAGCCGGCGATACGGTGCCCTCGATGTTCATCTCCTTGGTGACGCTTTGGCTTGTAAGGATACCGGTGGCTGCCTACTTATCAGGGCTCATGGGGAGCAGGGGCATCTGGCTGGCCATAGCCATATCCCCGGTCATCGGAGCCTCTCTAAACTACGCCTACTTCCGTTCCGGCAGGTGGAAGAACAAGACGGTAGTGAGCTCGAGGAGCGTCCCGCAGCCGAGTACGGAAGCAGAGTCGTAGCCGCAGCGTGCTCAAAGTATGTCACGCAGCCGAGTACGGAAACAGAGCCGTAAGCGGTAGTGACGTCAAGGAGTGTTCTCTTGCCGGTACGGATACTGAGCCGTTAGCAGTGTGTGAGCTGTGAACGCATGTCATCCCGACAGCATAGATTATGTAAACTGCATGCTTGTTGAGGTGACTGTAATGCCTCTCGACTTGGGCACGTTATGTGCGGTAGCGATTTCCAAGCACGCCTCAGACGTCCACCTCACTGTTGAGTCCCAGCCGGCGTTTCGCATCCATGGCGAGTTGGTCAGGGAGGAAGGAGAGGTTCTGAGCAAGACTGATATCGAAGACGCGTTCCTTGCCATCTGTCCGAAAGACAAGCTAGAGAAGTTCAAGAAGATAGGACATGTGGATTTTCCATACAGTCTCCCCGGAATCGGCCGCTTCAGGGTCAACGCTTTCCGCCAGAGAGGGTCAATCGCGCTCACCATCAGGGTATTGGCCTTCGAGGTGCCGCGGTTTGACGCCCTGAACTTGCCCGAGGCTGTCGTTGACTTGGCCAAGAGGCGCTACGGACTGGTCGTCATCAGCGGACCTACCGGATCAGGGAAGTCTTCGACCATGGCGGCCCTCATCGACCTCCTTAACCAGACCCGTTCTTACCATATCATCACCTTGGAAGACCCCATCGAGTATCTCCACAAACACCGAAAGAGCGTTGTCAACCAGAGGGAAGTCGGCACCGATACGCTTTCGTTCGCCGACGGAGTCCACGCCGCGCTGCGCGAGGACCCCGACGTCATCGTAATAGGAGAGATGCGGGACTTTGAGACGGCGCGGACCGCCTTGTCAGCGGCGGAAACAGGCCACCTTGTGCTGGCCACCATGCACGCCGCGAGGGCCCCGCAAGCTGTCAGCAGAATCGTTGACCTGTTTCCTATGGACCACCAGACTCAGGCGTGCACGTTGTTGTCGGAAGTGATAGAAGGCGTCGTGACTCAGCACTTATTGAGGCGGCAGGACAGGTCCGGACGGGTCGCCGCGTTCGAGTTGCTGCTTGGGACTCCCGCCGTGAGGGAGATCATAAGGCAGAACCGGCCTCAGGATCTTTACGCTGTTCTCAATGATGAAAGCAAAGGGATGATGTCTCTCGAAGCCTCGCTTGAACGCCTTTACAAGGAAGGTGTCATAAGCCTACAAGACATGCGGTCGCGAGTGATTGCGCCGGACGTTCGCTGAGGATGCCTGTGTGCCTACCGTTGTCTGATGGCTCTTGTCTTAGTGGGCTTACGAGACGGATTGCGGGAAGCGGTACTGACCTCTGGCGAAGACCGAGTTGCAAGCATCCACAACGTCCGGGTCATACAGAATGCCCCTGTTCCTTGTGATTTCCTTAAGGGCCTCCGCAACCCCTCTCGCCGGCCTGTACGGTCTAAAACACGACATGGCCTCAACCACGTCCGCCACGGCCACGATCTTCGCGCTCATCAGGATGTCTTTTCCCGTGAGTCCCAGAGGATAGCCGGAACCGTTCACCCTCTCGTGATGTTGCAGAACTGTTTCGGCGATCGGCCACGGAAACTCGATGGTCTTTAAGATGTCGTATCCTGCCCGCGAATGTACTTTCACGAGATCAAATTCCACGGCGCTTAGGTGCCCTGGTTTAGAAAGTATCTCAATGGGCACGTACACTTTCCCTAGGTCGTGGACCACTCCGGCGATGGTGATTCCCTCGACCTCGTTGCCGGACATGCCCATCGCCTTCGCGATAGCCGAGGCCAACTCGCTCACCCGTTGTTGATGGCCGGCGGTGTAGGGGTCCCTCAACTCGGTCAGGGTGGCCATGGCTTTGATCACGCCTTCCAGGGTGCTTTGGAGCTTGAGACAACTCTGGCGCAGCGCCTCTTCCGCCCGGATTCTCTCGCGCCGGGAGCGGAGAGCTCGGATCCCGTAGGAGAGGTTGTTGGCCAGACCCTCGAGAAGCGCGATTTCCTCCAGGTCAAACGCATCGGGTTCACGGGAGCAGATGGTCAGGGCTCCTCCTGGACCTCTGTTTAGCGGCAGCGGAAACGCTATCAACGAACTGACTCCGCATTCTTCGGCGAGGTCCTGCCAAAGGACGAAGCACGGGTCCGTCAGGATGTCTTTGGTAATAACGAACTGACGCGTGCGTATGGCTGTGCCCGTGGGCCCTAGACCGTGAGGGTTGACACCCCAACTTATCTTGGCCCGCCTGACGTACTCCTCGCCGAGGCCGTAAAGGGCGACCGGCCTCACGGTTCTATCGGCATCTTCTTCGGCGTATCCGACCCACGCCAGACTGTAACCCGCGGTATCCACCAAGATAGCGCAGATCTTGTCAAGCAGCGCTTGCTCGTCTATGGCCCCAAGCATGGCTTTTGTACATTCATCGAGCATTTGGAGGGATCT
>DULO01000107.1 GCA_012840345.1 Candidatus Fermentithermobacillaceae bacterium | reverse complement strand
GTTGCTGGCGGGCTTTTTCGACGGCTATCACGTGCTGCTCACCTCCGCCAAGACTTCGTAGGTTCTGAGAGGCCTCACTTCAACCTCGGGGCTCTCTACTCGTGTGGCCAACACTTGTCTTGGCTTTTGTGAACGCTCACATTAAGTAGGCCCTTCGGGGTCACTCCGTTTTCAAAATCCTCCAGCAGAGTGCAATTCCCCTTCCTGGGCAGCGTGATAGACTTTTGTCAGTTTGTTTGGGAGGGGATGTGTTTGCAGGTTCCAGTTGATGTCGGCATGGCGCCGACAGAGTACGTGCGTAGATTCGAGGAGGTGGAATGGCCAGTGTTTGACGTGTGCCCCATCTGTGGGGCGCACGCGAGGCTTCAAGGCCATGGTTCCTACTCCCGCAACAGCCTGCCTGACAGGGAGACCGAACTGGTGACGCCCATCCATCGACTTCGCTGCCCGGTCTGCCACAGGACGGTCTCGCTTCTGCCCTCGTTCTTGCTGCCGTTCTTCCAGCACACGGCACGGTTCGTCGTGAAGTCACTCCTCGGGAAGGTGAAGAGTTACCGTGAACTCCTCCGGTTCCACTGGCGGCGCTTTCTGGCGAACGCCAACAGGGTGCTGGCCTTCCTGCGGGACCTGGACATGAGGGAGCGCCTACCTGAAGACGGGAAAGAAAGGGCCATGAAACTGCTGGGGAGTATCGAGACTTCCGGGTTAGAGATGTTCTCGATGCTCTTCCAAAAGCATTACCACCGCGGTTTCATGGCAGATTCATCTTACCTGCCCCAGAAGCCTGAGTAAAGACAAGGCCTGCCCACAGACCTTTTCCGTGGTTTGGTCCTTTCCAGTGGATTAGGGTCTTCTAAGTAGCCCAAATCCCCCGGCGCTTTCGCCGGGGAGACAAAATCCACCAGTTCGGAGGGAAAAACCATGGACGAACATGACCGGGAAGAAGTAGCTCTCTTCCGGTACGGATTGATCGCGCCCTTACTGCACGGGAGCGTCGAGGACAAAGGCGATTATCTGGCCGAAGTGTCGGGCAGGGTCTATCAGGTGCCCTACTACGGGAGCATGGAGTACAGCCCCAAGACCATCCAGACCTGGCTCGGGGTCTACCTCAAGCAGGGTCTGGACGGCCTGAAGCCCCGCCGTCGTTCCGACAAGGGGAAACCCAGAGTGATACCCCTGGAGGCCAGGCAGAGGATCCTCGAACTGCGGGAAGGAAACACTCAGGTCCCGGTGACGGTGTTCTACCAGCAGCTCGTGGACAAAGACGTGCTCAAGCCCCAAGACGTCTCCTACTGTAGCGTCTACCGGTTCCTCAAAAAGCAGGACCTAGTCGGCAAGAGGCTGCGGAAGGAACCCGAGAGGAAGAGGTTTGCGCTCGAGAAGGTGAACGGCCTTTGGCAGGCAGACTTGTCGTACGGCCCCTACCTCAGGCTGGGCAGGAAGAAAGCCGCCACCTACCTCCTTGCCTTCATCGACGACGCCTCAAGGCTGGTGCCTTTCGCGGGTTTCTGCCAGGACCAGTCCTTCGACTCACTGAAGATGGTGTTCAAAGAGGCCTTGTGCAGGAGAGGGATCCCCGAGAAGGTCTACACCGACAACGGCAAGATCTATCGCTCGGGCCAGTTCCAGTTCGTCTGCGCGTCGCTGGGTATCGCGCTAATCCATGCCAAGCCCTACGATGCCGCGGCAAAGGGCAAGATCGAGCGCTTCTTTTTGACCGTGAAAGAACGCTTCTACTCGGTGCTCGCGCCCGAGAGCCTCACGTCCCTTGAGGCGCTGAACCAAGCTTTCGCCGCCTGGCTGGAGAAGGACTACAACGGCCGCACTCACAGCGCCATCGGCATGACCCCTATGGACGCCTACATGTCCCAGGCCAGAGGGGTGAGGGTGCTAACTGACCCGGAATCCCTGGACCCGCTCTTTCTTAGGCGCGAGACCCGGAAGGTCCGACACGACTCCACAATCACCATCGGCAAGAGGCTTTTCGAGGTGCCTCCCAGGTACATAGGCCAGAGTGTCGAGGTAAGGTTTGAGCCTCACGACCTGGGCGAAATCCTCATCTACGAGAACGGAGCCGAGGTCGCAAGGGTAAGGCCGGTAAACTTGGCCGACAACGCCAAAGTGAAGCGCGACAAGCCTGCGCTAAGGCTCTCCGACATCGCCGGCGGAACGGAGGAGTGAGCATGTACAGGGCCTTTTACTCACTCTCAAGAGAACCCTTCGCTAGGGACATACGGCCCCAGGATCACTTCCCGTCCAAGTCCTTCAAGGAAGCCCTGGCCAGGCTCAAGTACCTTGTCGACGCCAGGGGCTTCGGCGCCCTGGTCGGCGAGCCCGGTTCGGGCAAGACCTACGCTCTCCGCACCCTCGCCGACGGGCTGAACCCCGCCCTCTACAAGGTGATTTACCTGCCGCTTTCATCCGGCACCACCATGGACATGTACAGGAGCCTTGCCGCAGGTCTGGGCGAAGAACCGCTTTACCGCAAGAGCGACCTGTTCCGCCAGATCCAGAGGGCGGTCGAGCACCTCTTTAACGAGAAAAGGGTAACGCCGGTCTTCATCTTGGACGAGATGCACCTGGCTAGGCCGGACTTCCTTTTAGACCTGGCCATGATATTCAACTTCTCCATGGACTCCAAGAACCCGTTCGTTTTCGTCGTCGCGGGCCTGCCTTTTCTTACCGCCAGGTTGCGGCTCAACCAGACCCAACCCCTCGCACAAAGGGTCATCGTTCACTACAAGATGGAGCCCATGGACAAAGACGAGGTCTTCCGCTACGTCGGCCACCAACTTCACCTGGCCGGCGCGACCACGGAAGTCTTCACCGAACCCGCTCTTGAGGCCATCGCATCCCATTCGGGAGGCTGGCCGCGCCTCGTGAACAACCTGGCGAGAACCGCTCTCCTGCTGGGCGCCCAGCTCAAGCAGAATCCCATCGACGCGGAGACCGTACGTCTGGCCTCGGCCGACGCCAGCCTTTAGTCGCGCACGCGGAAGAAACCCATCAAGGTGGCGCCCCGCCGGCGCCACCTTTCCTGTCTTCGGACGACGCCACTCTGGCCAGCGTGCAAAGTGCAAATCAAGGGTCAGGGCAAAGTGAAAGACATCGAGGAACTCATCCGAGGGAATCTGAAAACTTGCAGATTGGGGCGGAAGATTAGAGAGCAGGATTGTGCAAAACGCAGGGCCAGCCAATGTGCAAAGTCACAAGATGCATCTCTGCCACTACTGTAGCCAGACGTTTTCGGGACAGTTACGGACTGCTACGCCGGTTGCCCCCTCATGAAACTTCCGGGTGGAAAAGAAGCTTGCAGCATTGGCATAGCACTGGTGTCGCGCATAGTAACCCACTGTGGGCCTTGGCCTTTTCATTGATCGCTATCAAAGAGATGAAGGAGCCGGAGCCACCCAAAGATGATCCATGGTTCCTTCAGTACCTCAAGGATTCACTTGGTCTTTTTGCCTTTATCACTGGGCTCCTAGAGCATCTTCGATCCAGACTTCCTGGCTATCCGCACCTAGAGTTTGTCCATCGCTGTAGACCCCTGCCGAATTGGATGTTCTGTCAGTGTGACATTACGTGTTACGGCAACAGCTTGCCAAGATACGGATCTAAGCCACCGTGCTTTTCCAGCGAAGAGTGGAGTCGGGTAAAGAAGCACGTGGATCTTCTGGAGCAGAGTCTTGTCGCTTCGCGAGTCCACAGCGAAATGAAGATAGCTGCTAGGGAGATAGCTAGCGATCAAGGGGTACGCCAGGAGCTTGCCGCGATCGTGAGTGCATATGACGAGTTCGTAAGAGATGGAAAACCTCGAACCGTTATGGCGACATATCAAAGGGCTCGCCAATACCGTGAACGATCATATGAACAAGCATCGCAATGGACGAGGAGTATGTACGAACGATGGAAGGCTGCCGAGGAGATGATGCTCGACCTCTACTTCCTCCTATCAACGTGGACTTCAGGAGGGAGAATACTCAAGTTTTCGTGGCCTAGCGACGAAATCGAAGACGTGGGATTCGAACGCAAAGCCCATCACCTGACTGTTCGATTGCGAACCAGCACTGCTCCAGGGCTTCTGATAGCAGGTCCCGGTGATGTCATGGCTCTGGATTTTGACCTTTTGGATAAGAGGTTATCCGGGTTATGTCTTCTTGACCGCAAAGTGACGAGGTTTCACTCAGGTAGCTTGACATTCGATATTCTGGGGCAGATCATTCCCGACTCCCGTGAATCTGTTCCTCGTGTATAGACTGGCCATCTGCTCAGTCTGCGTTCCGGGGCGACGGCTTGGGCCATCTATTGGTTGCTCGGAGTATCACTAGCACGTTTCAATCACAGAAGCCTTCTCGAACCTGATACAGAACAGCTGCGTGGGAGTATCGCACCGATAGGGCGGTTAGCCAGTAAAGTCAAGTCGCCAAACTAGGTTCGATACCGGGCCAACAAGCCAAATCGAGGCGAAACCCTGAGAAGCAGCCCAGTGGGCCCACGTCCCCCGAAACATTCGAACGGTCGAATCGAACGCAAGACCTGGAAGGCGTGTTGCGTCAAGTGCGAGAACAAGCTTCGATCGGATTGTCTCCGGTATTCTCCTGCATTTGGCTTCAATGGCATCCCTAAGCTGTTCTGCGGCTTCAGCCTCATCAAGTCTGCTCTGAACTGATCCTTCCCGACTCAATCGCTTCCATAGCGACGGTGACGCTACTGCACGGGTGACCTGCACTTCAAGGACGCTACGTTCGTCATGAACATCCACCAACAGGCCATCAGCCGGCTCCGTTCTGCCCTCAGCTAGCAGCCTGTGTGAATAAGTGAATATCCGGGCCAGGCATGATTTTCCTGCTTGAGTGTCGAAATGGATAGGCGATAGAGGCACTCAAGGAGAGTCACGCGATGAAGACGTTCAGAGAGTATCAGCCGGGCCAGGCTTTGCTCTTCCCCGTTGATTTGAACGAATGGCTGCCCAAGGGTCATCCGGCCCACTTTGTGAACGAGGTGGTTGGGTCTCTAGACCTTTCGGCCATATATGCGAGTTACGATGAACTGCGCGGCAGCCCGCAGTACGACCCGCGGATGATGGTGAGAGTGTGGGTCTACGCGTTGATGAAGGGCATCTGTTCTTCAAGGAAGATAGAGAGAGCCCTGTACGAGGACGTGGGGTTCCGGTTCCTGTCGGCGAACCAGCAGCCGGACCACTGGACCATCTCAGAATTTCGAAAGCGTCACCACAAAGCGCTGGGCGGACTGTTCGAGCAGACGGTGAGGATGGCCGAGAAAGCAGGGCTTGTTAAGTTGGGCCAGGTGGCGATAGACGGGACAAAGATAAAGGCAAACGCGTCCAAGCACAGTGCCATGAGTTACGCCTACATGAAGAAAGAAGAGCAGCGGTTGCGGGACGAGATCGAGAGGATGCTGAAGGAGGCGGACGAGACCGACCGCCTCGAGGACGAGGAGTACGGGGACGAGTCCGGGTGGGAGTTGCCGAAAGGACTGCGGACGCCTGAGGAGAGGCTCGCGGCGATCAAGAAGGCCAAGGCTGAACTGGAGCAGGAGGCCAGGGAGAGATTGGAGAGAGAGCAGGCCGAACGCAAGAAAGAAGCCGAGGCCAGGGGCAAGACTTTCAAGCCAACCAAAGACCCCAAGACAGCGGAGCCGAGGCCCCGGGACCAACGCAATTTCACGGACCCCGACTCGCGGATCATGGTGGGGAGCGACAAAGCGTTCATTCAGGGATACAACGCCCAGGCTGCCGTGGATGCCGAGACGCGGATCATTGTGGCGGCGGATCTGGGCAATCAAGCCAATGACTCGACGTATCTGGCCGGACAGGTAGAACAAGTTGTGAGGAACACAGGCCGGCGTCCCAAGGAAGTGAGCGCCGACGCCGGGTATTACAGCGACGACAATGTACGGTTTCTCGAAAGCAAGGAGATCCAGGCCTTTATCCCCCCGGAGAAAGTGAAACACAGCGAATGGCGGACACTGCAACCGATGCGAGGGCGGATCCCGAAGAACGCGACGCGGGAGTATCTGATGCGGAGAAAACTGAGGACGAAACGGGGACGGGCGAGGTACAAGTTGCGCCAGGAATCGGTAGAGCCGGTGTTCGGGTTCATCAAAGAGGAATTAGGGCTTAGGCAGTTCCTGGTGCGAGGGCTGGAGAAGGTCCGATCCATGTGGCGCTTCACATGCGCGGTCCATAACCTATGGAAAATGTACCGGGCAGGCGTGAGTTTCAGCCCTGCAAGGTGAGGTGAGGAGGCAAGGGGAGTCCTACCTCATCGCCAACTGGGAGCCAATTACCCCCTGTCTCTGGGTTCCGACCCTTTCAAGGGGCAATTATGCACACGGGCTGCTAGCCTCCAGTTCCCGCCGCTTACGTTCAGGTGTTCCATTAACAACCGACACGTCAGCAGCGTATCTTCTTCTCCCTGGGGACTGCGGCCCGCAAGGCCCTGATGAACCAGACCGTCCTTCCCAAGCAAGGCATTACTCACGAGTCCATTCCGAGGTGATTCTGAGAATGAGACCGCCTCGCCTTCGCGCGTACCAAGGGCGCTTGCGTACGAGCCGACAGCAACAGAAGTCATAATGGTTAGGTGAAAATCCCGGCTCTCGGACCCACAGAAGGGGCATGGAAGGCGGTGTTCGGGAGCAGTGTTGGGCGGCTCATCTATCGCTGTACCACACTCGCCACAGAACGAACGCGTCTTAGGTTCAGCCATGGGTAACCCGCTCCTCCCAGTTAGATGCGCGCCCTTATAGTGTATTCTGAGAGCCCGCAATCAAGTGCCGGACAAGGGCATTCGTCAACTCCGCGCTATGAACTCCAGAATGGACTCCGCGAGAAGCCTCATTTCCGCCTTAGTCATAGGCTTCGCGAACCCCTTGCCTGCCACGCGGTTTCCCATATCGTTAGGGTACCAGGTTCGGATGTCGAAATAGCTCGTCGGCTCTCCCTTCACCATCTTGTGCCCGACTACCGCTCTTATCACGGCCTGCCCTCTCGGGATCTCCGCCAGCACATCTTCTTTGGAGTAATATGTATCAGTTGCCTTCAGATGGGAGGGGAGTCCGTCGGTTCGGGCTATGACTCCCACAGGCGAGCGACGAGTTGGGACTCCATCCTCTTCATCACTAATGGCGTCGTCTAGTGCACGACTGTACATCCCAATGCGGGTGCGGTTGCAGTTGTACCAGTGACCCCAGCAGCACTCATAGGCTCTTCCATACTCCCTTGATCCTTGAAAGAACCTGATCACCATCCGTCCGTCAACACTGGTCATGGCCCGGACCCAAAAGCCCGTGCCTTTAAGCGTCTGAAGGTCTACATCCCCCTTACCATGAACCCAATCCCAGGATTGCTGAAACGAATGACTGAGTTCGAGATCGCCATAGTGTTGATCAGGCACTTGTTGTCCCTCCTGATGGACGAGTCTCGGTCAAGAACGTCGGCGAGCAATCCGTCTGTGACTAATTACTTCGGACACCCCGGTAGGTATCCGTTTCCGCCAGAGTATTCCAGGGAATGACCCATCTGTCCTCTTTCAGTTCACTGTAGAACTCCCTCCCCTCTCCAAATACTCGAAAAAGAGCTACCCACATGCAAAAACCTTGGACACACCTCCCCCATCCTTATCCTTAAGCCTAGAGACCCTTGAGAGTGGCCAGGAGGTGAGGGCATTGGGCCGAGCGACG
Organism: Candidatus Fermentithermobacillaceae bacterium; assembly: GCA_012840345.1. Lineage (GTDB taxonomy): Bacteria > Bacillota > Sulfobacillia > Fermentithermobacillales > Fermentithermobacillaceae > DULO01. The sequence goes on along the minus strand of DULO01000107.1, from coordinate 4,371 downwards.
GATTGGACGACAGTCCCTCTGTTACTCTGCGTAAACGACCTACGGGACCTATTCGCACTGAGCCGTCAGCAAGCGTATTCCGTCGCGAACCGGCTTGGAGTGCGTCTAGGCAAACGCATCATGGTCCCAAGGGCCCGCCTTCAGGAGTACCTAGAAGGAAAGCCTGGTTACCCCACCGGCCGGGAAAGGAGGTAGGAAATCAAGTCTGCGGCATAGGCGTATTCGCACGCTCGGGCACATCTGCTTGAGCATTAATGCAATTCTGGCTATGGTCGACATGAGTCCAACAGAGAGGAGACCTGAAAGTGGCTAAGAAGCGCGCAGCAAGAGAAGGCACTATCTACAGGCGCAAAGACGGGCGCTGGACAGCGCAACTAACTGTCGGCAAAAAGGCCGACGGCACACCAGATCGGGCTACGTACTACGGCAAGACACAGCGCGAGGTACAGGATAAGCTGTCCGAGGCGAGGGCCGAGATGCAGAAGGGAGCATTCGTCCGGCCATCCGACATCACCGTGGGAGAGTGGCTTGTAGAGTGGCTGAACGACTACAAGAAGAGCAAACTACAGCCCTCAACCTGGGCAAGCTATGAAATCCAAGTGCGATGTCATATCGTTCCCGAGATCGGCCAAATCAAGCTCCAAGAGCTTCGCCCTGACCACATTCAGCGCGTCTACAACAAGAAGCTCAAGGAAGGCTTGAGCCCCCGAAGCGTACGTTACATCCACCAAGTCCTTCACGGAGCACTGAAGCAGGCGATGAAGAACAACTACGTGTATCGCAACGTAAGCGAAGCGACAGACTTGCCGCCGCTCGAACCGATCCCAATTCATCCCCTCTCTCAGGATGAGATCCAGAGGCTCATGGACGCAATCAGCGGGTCGCCAGTATCGCTTCCGTTCTCCATTTCCGTAACTGGCGGGATAAGGCGGGGAGAGCTACTGGGGCAAACCTGGAGTGCACTGGACTTGGACAATGGAATCTGGCGCGTCGAACAGCAGCTCGTCAGGATCCGAAATGAGGACCCCGAAGCAACAACCAAGACAAGACTTGTCCTCAAAGACCCAAAGACCAAAACCAGCGTTCGTGAGGTAACCCTTCCGGACGAGATCGTCGAAAAGCTTCGGCAGCACAAGGAGGAGCAAGAGCAACAGAAAAGACTGCTCGGGCCAGCGTATCACGACCATGACCTCGTTTTTTGCGCCGGAAATGGAAACCCCATAGACCCGAGGAACTTCGTGAAACGGTTTGAGCGAGCCCTTAAAATGGCTGCCCTTCCCCATCATCGGTTCCATGACCTGCGTCATAGCTTTGCAACATTCCTGCTGGAGCGCGGAGTGAACCCCAAGGTTGTCGCCGATTTGCTCGGTCACAAGAAAGTGTCAACAACCCTGGACATGTACAGTCATGTGTCACGTGATGTTAAGCGTGAAGCCACTTCTGGGCTGCACGCCATGCTTTGGAAGGACAGGGCCTGTCCCGATGCAGTTGCCCAATGAGCTGGGTGATATTAGGAAGGAGAACGCCAATGATGGAACGCACGGACCACGGCTTCAAACACGGTGTTCACCAGTGGAAGGGATACTTGCCTCTATCCGCTTGACTATCCCAGCAAGTAACTCGTCGGGGGTCAGCGACAGAAACTGGCTATGGGTGTAGGTCACGCCCCGCCATGCGCATCTGACCGAGAGCCAGGGTGACGGCGTCGATGCCGTCAGTCCCCTTGCCCATGGCGGCCATGGCGTCGCCGATCGCGGTGAGAGTGGGGATTACGTCCTGCGCCTCAAAGCCGAGCGCCATCATCTGCTGCGAACGGGGTCTTGGCCCCGAAATCCGCGAGGGAGTCTAGGAAGGCCCTAGCCTTGTTGGCATCCCAACGCCCAAGACATGCTGCAGCTCGCCAACGCCGGCATCGGCGCGTGGGAGATCCTCGCCAAGGCTATCGGCAAGAGCGTGGCCGAAACCCGCAAGATGGCTGAGGCCGGGCAGATCGAGGGGCAATGGGCGGCTTCTGCCATACTCGAGGGCATTGGGGAACGCTTTGCCGGCCAGATGTCGCAGATGGAGAACTCGTGGAAGGGCGCCTGGTCGACCATCCGGGACATAGCGCGGATGACCATCGGTGCCGTGACCAAAGACCTCTTTCAAGGCGCCAACCGCTGGCTCGTCAAGGTCAAGGATAGAATGCCGGAGAGGTTTTGCCCAAGGGTCTCAGTCCACCGCTCGGCCGTGCTCTCATCTTTGTCGAACTGCGAGAAATCCATGCCAAAAAGGGCACGTAGTCGCCGACTTTCATTCGTGCTCACCACACTTTCAGGGATGGCAGGAGTGATACGTGGCTCGTAGAACAAGGCTGCTTGAGGAGGTGCACCATGTACGCTTTGGTCGGGTTGCTTGGACTTGCTCTTTTCCTGCTGTCAGTGCCAATGGCTATTATCAAGCGGAGAACCAACCTCAGATTCTGGCTTGCCATGGTAGGCATAAGCCTGCTTCTTGTTGTGGGAGCCCTCGAAGCAACTCCAGAATCGACTACTGACACAGCCAGGACCGCAGACGGAAGTATCGCTCCAGAGGTAGTCGAGGCCAATGAACCCATAAGCCCCGTTGATGAACCTAAGTCTACCGAAGAAGAACCCGAGGTTTCCGAAGACGATGAACCAGATGAAGGCAGCCCTGAGGACTTGAGCCCTGCTCAGACGGCCTCGAAGACAATCGCCACTTACCTTTTTGAGAACTTTGGAGGAGGCGGCGATCCCAGATATGCGACATCGTGGTACGACAACATCAAGAGCGTCAATCTGAAGATGAACGACGACGGTTCTGCCGATGTCACCGTTGTAACCAACATCTATCCAGACTCGGATGCCGATCGAATAGCTCCGTCGATTGCGCGAGCAATCCTACTTAACGGAAAGGTAGAAGTAGGCCTTGTGACGGTAAAGGGGCAGAAGGACTCCACCCTGGGTGCGTGGCGCGTTACCACGGCCCCTTAAGCCCTTGGCGCTTTCACATCCTCGACAAGAGAAGCCCAGTCTGTTTGCTTGGCAGGCTGGGCTTCTTTCAGTATCCGCTCCACGGACTTCTCGAAGTCCTTGCTCAGGAAGTCGTCAGGCGACGTGAGTTTAGGCTTTCGCTTCTTGCCCGACAGCCCGGCCGCGAGACCCAGGATCCCGTCGAGGAACGCCCAGTGCTCCCGCATATCGCGGTACTCGTCCACCAGCCGCTGCTTTTCTAGGGCCTTGGCTATCGCGGGGATCTCGCTGCGGTACAGCCGGTCCATGTCGTCTACGGTCCACCCAGACTCCCTCGCGAAAAGGACTACCGTTTCCGGGTCGTACCAGCCCGAGCCGAAATCGGGGACGAGGTGGCCGGCATCGCTCCCGCCTTGGCCTGGTCCAACATCGGCTGGACTAGGCGCTTCAGGCCGGGAAACATGTCTGGGGAGCAGCCGCGTTACCATCGAGCCGTGCTATTTCATGCGTAGCCATTACTCCCAAGAAACGCGTCCATGAGTTCGTCGCGGCACTCTACAACATCATTAGGTAACGCGAGGGCCTCGGCGGCAATCGTCGAGGCCCACCCTTACTTCTCATCTTTGAGGGCCTTCTTGACCTTGAAGCGAACAACGCGCAGGACCTTAGCCTTGAGCCTGTTGAACGGGTTCTCGGGATACTTCACACCGGGAAAACCCGGGTGGTTGACTTGCTTGCCAAGGATGACGTACCTGCCGTCCCTGCTGTAGGCGGGTAAGGAGCCTGACCCGTACGGGTTGACCGGTCCACCCTTCCACCGGTTGGCCGGGACCGCCACCACCTTAGCGTCACGCACCGGGATGACGTGAGGCCCGTAACCTTCGTGGGCATGCACCGCGTACGGCGTGCTGTACGAACGTGTCGAAGTTGCTCCGATGTCATATCGGGGCCTGCTTTTGTCTGCCTACACAGCAGTGTCACGGTCAGCTGCAGTTTCCACCACTGAACCGGTGGTGTGCTGTCTCCGCCCGGCTGCTAGTCCGCGCGGTACTTCTCAAGGGACAGATGACTGGGAGCCCGGGTGTCTGATCCGAAATCAGCGGGGCCTTGACTGGCGCAGCAGTGATGATCTTGGCCCCGTTGCAGTCAGATTGCAGTCAAATGCCTCTCGGAGGGGTCCTTCGCGGCTACTCAGAAAACAAAAAACCGCTCATTGAGCGGCTGTTTTCTTTGGTGGGGGAGACGGGACTTGAACCCGGGACCTCTTGCATGTCAATTAAGTTTGGGGTGTCCATAGTTGTCCATGCAAGTCGTTTACCTGCGGTTCTATTCCACAGGTGTCCACGTTTTGCACAGGTTTTTTCTCCCGTTGCTGTAGCGGTTGCTGTAGTGAAATGGT
>DULO01000106.1 GCA_012840345.1 Candidatus Fermentithermobacillaceae bacterium | reverse complement strand
GTTCTTCACCGAATGCTTGCCGCTGGGTAGAGCCGAACCTACTAACTTGAGGGGGCCTTCGTCCTCGCCCAGAGGCTCTCCGTTGGCTTTGTAAGCAGCGATGATGTTCTGGTTCCTGGCGACTTCCTGGGAAGTAAACTCGGCTTTGAACCCATCCGCGGCTACCACTTCGATGGTATAACCCTTCTGGGCAAGCTCGTCGTTAAACTGGTAGTGTCCGTCGGGAGTGTCGGCGCCGTCAACCGTGGAAATCAGGAGCCAGAGCGGAACACCCTCATAGGTGATGGGATCTCCGGCTTTTGTTGTGGTCTCAAACGTCACTGCCGGGTGGGCCGTGGTCGGGCACGTCGCGAGGCTCTCATATGTGCTGCGGTCCATAACAAAGCTCTCGATGCCGTTAATCTTGATCTCCCAAGAAGTGACCGACTTCACGATCGTAAGCTTGGCGATGTCTTTCACCCAGAAGTGGCCGTCGCTCAGCGATCCGTTTGCGTCCACGAAACCCAGTCTGGGAACTCCCTGACCAACATTACCCGATTCGGAGGTAATAAGAATCGGCGTCAGGTCAACTACTTGCAAAGCGGTGCTGTCGGTACTGTAGGTCATGAGGTGCCCGCTGGCCTGTTCATAATCAAGAGTCATCGTGTACCCGTCTGAAGCAGTGACCTCCAGGGCATCTTCTGAGGTCATCCCGCCTACGCTCTGGAGGACGTCAGCGAGTTTGACTCCGGTGAGATCCTCGGGTCCAACTATAGTGCCTGTGGACTTCATGAACCCGCCTTTTCCTGAGATGGTCTCCAGGGCGGCCAGGTTCACGGTCTGTGCCTTGCCGTCTTTGCCTACCACTTCTATGTTTATTGCCGGTACTTCCGGTGCCTTGGGCTTGCAGCCGGCAATGAGCACCATCGCCATCAATGCAAACACAGCGACTACGAGTAACTGTCTTCTCTTCACTGCTTTTGACCTCTCCTTCTGTAAAATGCCTTCTTAACATGCTGCCTTCGGGTACTCATTTCTAGCGTCTTGCTTCCCGGGTAGCGGAGTTACGGCTCACCGCATGCAGCCCGCGGCTTCCCTGCAAGTGGTGCCGGAGCTTCCCTAGACGCTGTCGGTCTTGTCCTTCGGACCGTCCTGTGCGAAAGACAAACGGCATCTCAAGTAGGGACTGTCAGGCTCCACTCATGGGATGGCAGGACGTAAAAAGTCCGGACTTACCCGGGCGTCTACTGCATCAGACTCGCCGGGGACCGGACTATGTTTGGCTCATGTATGAGTGAGTGCGTTCATACAAGGACTCCTTTCCAAACGGGAGGCTTGAGAGTTTCCCCTCAAACCCTATCGGCTGGCACCCATACCTTGCGGCTTCAGGACGGTCAGCTCGGAGTTCTTAATCTCGTCTATTTAACTGGGCTTGGACGGTCGCTTTCGCCTAGATTGTATACTATCGGAACTAAGTATGGCGACATTTCGATGTGATATTCTCTTGCATACAGACATCCATGAGGGCTGTCCGTGGCATGCGACTCAGCGACCATCCTGGGTCGCCGTCCTCCGCCGCCATCCTCCTCGACAATTCGCCAGTTTTGCCAAGTTGCAGTGTGCAGCAGAATGACCGGTTTTCCATCGGATTCGGGTCACTTTAGTGGTACATTGAGAGGGTACCGTCCTGATATCCTGGGTATCGTTCGTCGCAAGGCGACTCGTTCGGCGCATCCAAGCGGAAGCGCGACGGGCCATACGAGACTATCGCAGAGCATCGGAAGTGAGGCCAATCATGAAACAATTAGCCAAATACGTAGCACTGATCGCCATCTTGAGTTCCACTTTCACAACAACGCTCAATACAAGTATGACCAGAATAGCCAACCCATTGTTGCAAGACGAGTTCGCGTTGGGATATTCGGAACTCACATGGGTAGTTAACAGCTATCAAATTGTTTACGCCATACTGCTCCCGGTGTTCGGTCAGATAGGCGACAAGTTTGGCCGCCGTAAGTTGCTTATGGCGGGACTCCTCGTCTTCGGGGCCGGCTCCCTCTTGTGCGGGCTGTCGTGGAACTACGCGTCGCTGGTCGCTTTCCGTGTGCTTCAGGGCGCCGGAGCCGCCATGGTGTTCCCCAACGGCGTAGCGCTGGCTTTGGGGATTTTCCCCGAAGAACACCGAGGCAAGGTTATGGGCATTTGGGGAATGGCCGTCTCCTTGGGATCGGTTACGGGCCCAAGCATCGGCGGAGCCGTTGTCAACCTCTGGGGTTGGAAAGCTGTCTTCCTCGTCAACGTACCTTTGCTGGTGGTCGCTTTATTGGCGATCCTGTTCACAATCAAGTCAGACTCGGTCTCGCCTAAGGAATTTAAGTTCGACCTTCTGGGAACAGCGATGCTCTCGGTCGTCCTCGTAAGCCTGGTATGCGGAATCCAATCCGGAGCGGACAACGGATGGTCAACACCCGGCACCCTTATGTGGCTGGCAGTCTTCGCCGTGGCTCTTCCGTTGTTTGTGCGGGCCGAAAAAACCGCCGCTGAACCCGTCATTGACATGTCGCTCCTAACCAACAAGGTCTTTATCTCGGGCATGTACTGTGGAGGAATGCACCTGGTAGCTCTGCAAGGGATGCAGTTCCTGATGCCGCTCTTCATGGGCAACGTCTTGGGTATGGACCCACTCACCATTGGGGTCATGATGATACCTCAAGCGGGCATTCGCATGTTTATCTCGCCCTTGGCGGGATTTCTTGAGGACAAGTTTACCTGCAAGTTTCCCATCACGCTGGGCATTATCGTACGAACCATCGGCCTGGTGGGGTACGCTTTCATGACCCCTTCCGTCAGCACGGCGCTCCTTACCGTGTTGCTGCTGGTGGATGGAACGGGCGCCGCGCTCATCTGGGCACCCGCCATGAACTCGGTGCTTAGGGCTTCCACGCAGGACAAGGCGAGCTCTGTCACAGGCGTGTTCAACATGCTCAGGTTCATTATGGGAGTTATCGGCGTCGTGTTGGTTGGACTGGTGCTGGACGCGTTTTCAGTGGAAGGCTTTACGGCTAACGCCCCGGTCCCGGGCTACTTCCAGGCCTATCTCATGCTGGCCATCTTTACCGGCACGGGACTGCTGTGGATCCGGTACCT
>DULO01000105.1 GCA_012840345.1 Candidatus Fermentithermobacillaceae bacterium | reverse complement strand
TCCTTTTTGTGCGACTAATACGACATTCGCCCTGCTAGATGGTGGTATTCCGTAGAAAATTCGAGAAGGGAAGTGGTTTTCCTTCTCGAAGCGCGTGGATTTGAGCTGGATGAACATGGGGAGATCTGGAGGCGGAAACAAAACTAGCCGGGCCATATGGCCCGGCTGTCTACTTCGAACAGCTGCCCGAATAGCGGCCGGCTCAGCAGTCTAGTTGGATACCAGCCTCTTTTCCCCTTCGATGGCCTGGATGGGCTTGATATCCTGAGTGACTTCCAGGGTGCCCAGGAAGGCGCCGTCATTGTCCCGTACGGCGAAGTACCTGATGTACACGTATTTCCCGCCCATCTTGATCCAGAAGTCCTCGTGGTCTTTCTGGCCGGCCCGGAAGCTCTCGATAATTCCCTCCACTATGTGAACACTGGTTGGCGGGTGGCAGTCGGTGACACGCCTCCCGATTACAGCTTTCGTTCGCGGGAAAATCCGCTCGCTGCCTTGGGAGAAATACCTGACGGCGTTGTCTTTATCGACGAAGGTGATGTCCACAGGGAGCGTGTCGAGCATTCTTGTGAGCTCGTTGAGTTGGAGAGCTCCGGTGGGAAACACGATGGCTCCCGACGGCGCCGAGATTTCGGGCTGCCCATCCGAGGTCCGTGTTGTCACCGGTTTCCACTCGGGAGGCGGGGAAATGAGGAAGTAACCCATCTCCCTGCTTTCGTCGGCGATGGATTTCCACTCTTCATCAGTGAAGATGTCCAGAACCATGGGGAGGAGGATATCCTCTTCTTTAGAGATCATCTCGGTCACTTTGCCGAGCGTGGTGTCGAGCTGTTCCTTGATGGCCTGCTTTGAGGGCCTGTCGGACTCCGAGGGGCTCACCCACGCCAGGACCATGCGCCTCGTTTCCGCGATGAGGTCGCGGATCTCATCGTCGACCGCCCACATCACTTTGGGAGGGGCTGTTATGCCGTGCTTCTCCATGTAGGGGAAGAACAGGAGCTCCTTCTTCGTGTAGTGAACGTCGACCTTGGCGAGTTCGAGGAGGTCCTCGGCTAACGCTGTGGCTAAGGCGTTTTCCTCTCCCGCGTTTTCTCCAAGAAAAGCTTCCATGTGGACCCCGATCCTGTCCTTTATCAGGCGTTCGAGAGCCCTGTTCTCGGATTTGAGGGTGTGGGCAGGGTGTCCCGGTGTCTCGTGGGGATCCGCCGGCCGGTGGATCTCTTCAATCGACCCCTTAAACACGGCAGCGTGAACGTCGCACAGCCGGGTTATCTCTTCTACGGGAATGCCCTCTTTGATGAGCGCCTGCTCCGCTTCCGCTATCTCCGTAGCCGACACGTCTTTGAAGACTTCCTCAAACCTCGTCTTCACCGACTCAAAGTCCTTGCCCGCGTGCAGATCGGACAAGAGTTCCCTAAGCACTTTCTGCCTGTACTCGCGGTTGTTGATCTCCTGGGTCACGGTTAGCCCTCCTTCACCTCGAAACCGTTGGCAAGTAAAGCTGAGCGGATGTCGTCCATGCTGATGCCCCTCATCGCGGCTCCTTTCGGGATTGTCATGACTCTCCCGACAGTGCTCAACATGCCCGGTTTCGTGATTTCCTTGAACCCCAGCGCCTCCAGGATCCCGACAAGTTCGGGATACTCTTGGCAAAGCGAGTGGACGGACCTGTTGAGGTCAATGTATATCGTCGCCACCGTATCACCCCACAGTCTGTCTGCGCGCGGTCGTCTTTACTCTGGATTCATTCCGCACTTACGCCTACGTGTCTCCCTCAGATGGCTCGTCGATATCATGGAGAAACTCGGGGCAGGGGGGAAGAATGATCGGCACGCCAACACTCGATTCTGTAACAAACGCTATTATATGGCTGCGCTTTGCAAATAACGGATACCCGGCGGTTCTCACGGCAGCGGAAATCTCCTCATCAGTGAGCGACGCGTCCACTTTGCATCTTCCTCTCAGGCTGATATCGATACTTAGTGGGAGGGGCGGCAAGACATGATGCTCCCTGAGACGGATCATGACTTTGTCCCCATCTCGCTCGATGATGTCTATATGAGTGCTAGAATCTGCCTTTTTCTCTGCACACTCCAATGAGGCTTCTATAGGTTTCACAGTCAGGGATTCCAGCCTGATCTGCCCTATACTCAGTCTTAACTGGCTTTCGGCCACTTGTTCTCACCCCTAACAGGTCTTCCCGCGCAGAAAAGGCTCGTGGAGACCACAAGTCGAAGAACTCCGTCAGATCTTGATCCGCACAGTCTGTTTCTTGACTGATGGTGATCTTGATGTCCATTGATCTCTTCGTGCCAGATTCGAATAAGCCGGTCTCGAACGCTATTGCTGCCAGGAGGAACTGATTCAGGCTGATTCCCTCTCTGCGAGCCAACTCTGCTACTTTTCTGTGCAGGGTCTTGGGCATCCTCAGCGTTAGCCTACCAGAGTATTGCGCCTGTTCCTCCGACTCGGGTAGAGGGATGTGACGGCCTTCTTTCAAAGCGGTGCCGATCCACAGTCTCTTCGATTCCTCAATTGACTCGATGGCTTCCTCGGGCGTATCACCGTCCGCGGCGCAGCCGGGAAGTTCCTTGATTTCAGCGAACCATCCTCCACCTTCTTCGCTTTTCAAGGGAGTAAGAACAATCGGATATCGAAGACTCATGTAGTACTCAATATCCTTTCTACTCAAGCTCACCCTCCTCCACAGGGTTGAAAACCATCCTCACTAAATTTCTTAACATAGATAGGTATTTGGGTTTTCGGACGACGCCTCTGTCTACCACAACCGTTTGCATGGGTGTGTCTGGCCGACCTGGATAGTACACAATCCAATGAGTTGCTTTTCCCTTGGATTGCTCGACTACGAAACCGAGACGACGAAGCTCGGCTGCCAGCGCACTCCATGGAATATCGCTAGCGCCTGAAAAGAGCCGGCCTGGCCTTTCGGGGGGCCTATCCAAATTCGGCCACCTCTAGTGTGTCCAACCTCGTAAATACCATTCTTCATACCACCATATGTAGTATCACTCTAAGTGTAGACTTCATAGGGGTAATCGGTCAAGCCCCAATGACACTTTATATGGTGTCAATAGGGCGGTCTAGAGGCTTGAAGGAGTGACTGTGGGTCGAATCGAAGATTGCAGGGTACGTTCAAATCGTGGTGAGATGGCTTCTCGGCATATCCCGAATGAACGAGACATAGAGTCAGGGGGACAAACATGCCAAATCCCCGCAAAATGCTGCCTGACTACGACGCCCCTTACATCAGGGCGCTTATGAGGCTCATCGAGACCCAAGACAAGGTGACGATCGCCAACTGGTGCGTTTCCTACGCTGAGGTTCACCTCTTGCCAGTATGGGAGAAGGTGTTCCCGGAGGATGGCCGCCCGAAGGTGGCGCTACAGGCTGCCCGTGATTGGTTGGCAGGCAAGATCAAGCTCCCCGTGGCGAAGAAGTTCATCCTGGATGCCCACGCTGCCGCACGTGAAGCCGAGGCGCATCCTGCGGCGCGGGCATCCGCGAGGGCCATAGGGCAGGCGGCGTCGACTATCCACAGTGCCAGACATTCGCTCGGCCTACCTCTCTACGGTGCCTTAGCCATCGCTTACGACCGCCTGGGCGTCAATGCCCCTTGGGACGAGCTCCTGCGAGTTGTCTCTGAAGAGTGCTGGAAGATGCATGCGGCGCTGCAGGAGGTCGCGGTGGAGAACGAGCCGAATCCGGTGAAGGTGAAGTGGAGGAGTTGATGGATTAACGGAAGTCTCCCACCGACATTCGCTAGCGATCTAAGAGTTGTCTGGCGACACTCATGCTTCGATTGGATAAGCGGTTGTCTCGTGAAGAACTGTAAGGAGGTTGCTTATGGCTGTTCTTCCCGATTTACTGTCTCCCGGTCTCAAGGTCGTATTCTGCGGTACTGCCGTCGGGAATCGTTCAACTGCGGTCAGGGCTTACTATGCCGGTAGGGGGAACCAGTTCTGGGCGGTTCTCCATCGGATTGGGCTGACACCCAGAGTCCTGGAGCCTTCCGAGTACAGCAAGCTGCTGGAATACGGGATTGGCCTGACAGATCTCGCAAAGAACGACTTCGGCAATGACGAAGACCTGTCGAAGGATTCCTTCGATGTGCAGGGCTTGCGGCGCAAGTTGCAGGTATTTGCACCAAGGGCCGTGGCCTTCAATGGCAAGCGCGGCGCAGAGATCTTCCTAGGTCGCAGCGTCGAATACGGTCGGCAGTCAGAGAGTGTCGGAACGACTGCGATCTTTGTTTTACCTTCCACTTCAGGAGCCGCTCGGGGCTATTGGGATGAAAGATACTGGCTGGAACTCGCGAGCTTCATTCGAAGCTCCACGTAGTTTGATGCTATTTCCTGAGAATGATCATTCTGGATTCGGTAATTGAGAATGAGGAGTGACTCCAGTGCGCGTACTGAGCTTCCGCAAGGACGATGGTGTCCACCTTGGCCTAATGGTTGACGGTGGAGTTGTTGACGTTACCACCGCGGCTGCCTCTAAGTTCGAAGGTTGCGCGGGCGTGGAAGGACTCCCCAGAACCATGGAGGAACTGATATCCCAAGGACGACAAGGTCTCGACAGGCTTAGGCGATTAGAAGAGCTGGTTCAAGCGCAGGCACCCGACCGCACGAATGGGGCAGGGGAACTCAGTGGCATTCCGGGACTCGAACTCCTCGACGAAAGCGCCCTCGACTACGCGCCGGTGGTTGCCTGTCCTGACAAGATCATCTGCATCGGTTGGAACTACGTATCGCATATCGAAGAGACCAAGAGCCGGACTGACTTGCCCAAGTATCCCGAAGTGTTCGCGGTTAGCAACAACGCCCTCTCCGCCCATGGAAAGCCCATCAAGCTGCCAAAGACGGCAAGCAAGTATGACTACGAAGCCGAACTTGTCATTGTGATTGGTAAGGAGTGTTCGATGGTCCCGGAGGAGAAGGCGCTGGACTACGTCTTTGGCTATACGTGCGGCAATGATTTCACCGAACGCGCTCTTCAGGGACGAAACACCCAGTGGTACCTGGGTAAATCGCTGGACGGGTTCGCGCCGGTCGGCCCGTGCGTCGCCACAGCCGACAGCATCGATCCCACTAATCTGGACATCTCGATGAGACGGGGCGACGAGGTTGTGCAGAGTTCCAACACTCGCAACCTCGTTTTTAGCTGCGCCCGCCTGATTAGTTACCTCTCACAGTACCTGACGCTGCGTCCGGGCGACCTTATCTTCACCGGTACTCCCTCCGGCGTGGTTCTGGGGCAGCCTCCAGAAGAGAGGCGCTGGGTTGTTCCGGGCGAGAAACTCACCGTTTCCATCCAAGGCATAGGTGAGTTGGTGAACTACACCGTGTAGGTTACTTCGCCGGAGATCAGGGGTGGTTCTTGATGCATGGTTACGTTCGCTGCTTACGCTCCCACACTTAGGAGATCAACTGGAGGTCTGGACATGGCTGGCAACATAAGGATCAGACTACGTACGATCGTTGTGGACTGCCCCGACGCGAAGGCGTTGTCGGACTTCTACTCAAAGTTGCTCGGATGGAAGAAGACGGTTGAAGAGC
>DULO01000017.1 GCA_012840345.1 Candidatus Fermentithermobacillaceae bacterium | reverse complement strand
TCATCACGGTGTAAACGCTCTGATTCGTGGCCCATGCCCCAAAAAGGAGCGGGAGTCTCATGGAGCCTCACAAGGAGGTGTGGTGTAACTGAGGGATATGTCAACTTGGGACCGCATTGCCAATTGGAACCGCATCACTAATGTTTCGAAGGTCCCGGGAGGAAGCGATTGCCGTCTGACGTACCTTTCCTTTCGCGTCGACGCCCATCGCCTCAAGTGCCATGAGGAATCCGCCTACCGCCGGCTCCATCTCCAACAGCCGGAAAGTCGCAAAAGGGATTAACCTATGGCAGGCGGTCTTTAGTGATGAAACCATCAACGGGTTAACGGCCTTGTTGAAAATGCTGCCTACTAAGACCACGTCCGCTTGTACGTCTTGCATGCCCAGGCGGGCCATCATCCCCCCGATTATCTCGCCCATGACGGTGCCGGTGTTGACGAGGATGTCTTGGGCCACCTTGTCACCGCGGCAAGCCAGATCAAACAGGGCCGGTACTATCTGGGCTACCTTCTTGTAGATCTGGCGGAACTGCCCGTGGTTCTGGTACATGTACAGCGAAAGATCGTCATAGTTTGGAAACTCGAGAAGGCGGAGCACCGTTTCCTCGAGCGCGGTTTTGGGTCCGGTTCCGTCGTTCGACCTAAACGCGAAATGCATGGCTTGCTGGATGAGCCTGCCCGCGCCTCCTTCGGAGCCCCATTCGTAGCCCATGCCGCGACCGGTGATCCTCCTCCCGTCGGGGGCAGCGGCGGCGTAGTTTGCTCCGGTTCCGCAGATCACGACTCCGCCGAAATCTTTCTCTGTTCCTGCCCTGAATCCGACCCAGGTATCGTTGGTGAGGTGGAACTTGAGATCCGGATAGAGCCGCGAGATGGCCTGGTTCAGCACTTCGAAGTCTTGCGGAAAGTCCGCGCCCGCCATGCCAAAGACGGCCTGCTCAATCTGAGCGATTTGTAACCCGGACGACCGCAACGCCATCTGTACCGTCTCATCGAGATTGGCGAGGGCCGGTTCCATCCCGTTGACCTGGTAGTTCGTAGGACCGCCCAGGCCAACCCCCAGGATTCTGCCGGACTCGTCGCCTACTGCCACCATGGTCTTAGTGGCTCCGCCGTCGACTCCCATCGCATATCTCATGGTTGTTCCTCCTCTCTTTCAGCTTTAAGGTATCGCCGCTTTCTGGCACCGGTTCAGGAAGGTTAGCTGTCGCCGTTCGCGCGAAACACGGGACCGCGGCCATACATGCTAGATTCTCTTTCCCTTGAACTGCGGCAAGTGTTCCCGGTTGGTCTCAAGGATGTCTTTGAGAATTGCCAGGGCTGCGTCGGCTCCTGGCACCAGCGGGTGGTTGAGCAGGGCGAAGAATGCCGCCTCCGCATCTCCTTCCACCGCTGCTTTGACCGTAAGTATCTCGTACCCCTTGACTTGCCGTACTAATCCCAACACCTCTGTTGGAAGGCGCTTCTGGGACAGCGGTTGGGGTCCCCTGCCGTCCACCATGCAGCTGACCTCCACAACGACGTCGGGCTCGAGGCCGGGTACGGCTCCGCGGTTCTGAACGTTCAGGGCCTCTTCTACAGGGCTGTTCCGCAGGATCGCGGATACGGCAGCAAGAGCGACGTCAGAGTAGAAAGCGCCGCCCCGCTTTTTGAGGTCGGAGGGCAGATCGGCTAAGTCGGGTTTTTCGTATTCCTTGAATAACTCCTTTTCTACCCGCATGACTTCATCGGCGCGCGTTCCGGTCCCCTTTTGTACGTCTTCTAGCTGGCTTTTCAGAACCCGGTCCGTGAACCAGTAGTAGTAAAGGTAGCTTGCCGGTATCAGGCGGAGGTAACGGAGGTAGCGGCCGAACTCCGGAGGAAACTTCATGGCTTGCAGGAAAGCCGCGAGCACGGGCGATTCTAGGAGCCGGTCAAACACGTCGTTTCCATCTAGATAGAGGCCGGTGACGAAAGAAAGGTGGTTCAGCCCGGATACATCCATGCTTACTCTGGATGGATCTACCGATAGGGCTTTGGCGACGCCCATCTTGATACCGATAGGTACGTTGCACAGGCCGAATGTCTTCACGCCGGAATGCCTCACCAGCGCTTCCGTGACGAGGCCGGAAGGGTTCGAGAAGTTCAACAGCCACGCGTCGGGACATATGTCAAGGACATCGCGCGCGATATCCAAAGAAACCGGGATCGTGCGCAACGCGTTGGCGAAACCGCCGGGCCCCGTCGTTTCTTGTCCAATGACGCCGTGCCGGAGCGGTACGTGCTCGTCATTCCACCGGGCTTTCATCCCCCCGACACGGATCTGGCTTATCACGAAGGAAGCGCCGTCAAACGCCTCTCGCCGGTCGAGGAAAGTTTCCAGGCGGCACGGCATGCCCCTCTTGGCCATCATCCGGCGGGAGAAAGCGGCCACCGTCTCCATCCGCTCTTTCCCTTCAGGCACGTCGACCAGGGCAATTGATTCGGCGTGAAATTCTCCTTGATCCCACTTTTTGATGACGCCGTCGAGGAGTTCGGGCAGGTATGATGAGCCCCCACCCAAGACGGCGAGTTTGACTGTTTTCACAGAAAGACCACTCCTTTGGATACGCCGGCGCTTTCGAGCGCCTGCCGCGACTTAGGACGTTCTAAGACGCTTGCCACGCAGCGCGCCGCACGGGAAGCCGCGGCGCCGGTGCCTCGGTTCTCGCGGGAGTAGTGCCGCGCCGCCTTCGGATTCGGGGGGACGGCGGGCTTTCCCTGCAGCCTGCGCGGTTGTGTTCAGATTTCTTGCCAAATAGTACCGCGGTCCGACCGGAACAGGCCTCTCTAGCTGGGCGTCTACATATTCGTACAAGTCCGCGAGAGCATTTTCCGGATAATGCGATTGCCGTCAGGCTGTTGACAAACCTGGGGATAACTGGCAGGTCTTGTGGATAAAGGGTGAGGGCTGTGGCGCCGCGGCGAAACCCGTCGACGTGCCGGTGGACAAAATCCCCCGATGTGCCAGACATTGACGTAGAGCCTCGCTCTGGAGTTGTTATTATGTAAACTGTGTGGTCCAAGTCCGGAAGTCCTTAGGGTATGGCCCCAACGCATGACTTCCGGCTGCCGCAAGGTTTATAAGGTTTATCTCGACAAGACTAAGCAAAGGGGAGAGGACACAAGTGCTAAGACGCGTGTTTTGCATCACCGCCGCGGTCGTCCTGGTACTCATATTAGGCGTGACATCGGTGGCTGCGGCTCCCGCCCAGACCGACAGGAGAGCCGATTGGAAGCTTCGCAACCAACCGTTCCCGGTAAAGGAAGGCTGGGGCTGGAAGCCTTGGAAGGGCACCGGCCTTGATTACTACCTGTATTACTCGCAGGAAACCAACGAAATCACCATGTACGTCGTTAACGACACCAGAAAGTCGATTACCGTGACCACGCCCACCGCTATGGTGACTGATTTCGCGCTGTGGAAAGACGGACAGCTGGTATGGCGTGACGCCGCGGACAAGAGCTACGCTCAGACAGTGACGACCGTAACTTTCAAACCCGGCGAGGGCAAGGCCTATAAGGCCAAACTGCCGGCCATGGCGCAGGGAACCTACTTTGTGCAGGCTTACTTCGTGGGCGAGACCACCGCTCACCCTGTAGCGGCGACTTATATCTGGATGAGGGCTCAGGAACCGGTTGAGTACACCATCGAGTTCCTGCCCGCCAACTGGTTCAACAACACTCCCAGACTTAGGGTGACCATCAAGAATACGAGCGGCAAGGACCTGAAGCTCCCTTACCAGTACGGCTATCAGATCCTGGTCAAGGTCGCGGGCGCCAAGGAATACCTCGGCAACGTCGGAATCGGCCAGTCACTGGGGACCCTCGAAGCAGGCGCCACCAGGACCATATTCGTGCCGCTTAGAGGATTGTCGCGCGGCACCTACCAGGCAGACGTTCGTTCCAACCTGACCGGAGGAGCCTATCGAGTAGTCGAATCCACTTGGTTTTGGATTCCCTAACAAAGTTCTGGATTCCTTAATAAAGGGAGATAGGCCTCAAGGCAGTTCACGGTATAAATGCCTGTAACGGTGAATGTCTAGCGTGATGAATGACGGATTCTCTCCCCCGGGGTTCGCGTCCCCGGGGGTCCTTTTTTCTGCAGGAGCGACGAGTTCATCTATAGAACACCATTGGCATAGTTCGAGCATCGAGGGGTTTGGGCTTTGTGCGCTTCGCCATGTTTGCAGTGAAAGGACCGGTGAACATAATGTCCAACAAGACGGAGAGCCGCGGCCATTTCTCGGAGACCCTGTTGTACGGCGGCCCGATTTACACTATGACCGGGACCAGTCAGGATCCCGCCCCGGTCGAAGCCCTGTTGGTGAGGGACGGAAAGGTGGTAATGGCGGGGCCGCTGAGTCACGTTGAGGCCCTGGCCGGGAAAGGATGCAGGCGAATCGACCTGGAAGGCAGGGCCGTGTACCCCGGTTTCGAGGACTGTCATATCCACTTGGCGCAATACTGCCAGAGATTGTCCGAGATAGACCTGTTTTTTGCCAAGACGCTGGAAGAGGCGCTCGACATCATGAGAGAGCGCGCCTTGACAGTCAAGCCCGGAGAATGGGTGAGAGGCGGAGGATGGGACAAAAATGTTTGGGGAGGTTTTCCCACCGCCAAGGACTTAGATAGAGTGTTCCCCGCCAACCCGGTAATCCTCGGAAGCAAAGACGGGCATTCATGCTGGGCCAATTCGGAGGCCATGAAGCTTGCGGGAATCACCCGCGACACGGCGGCACCTCCGGGAGGCGCCATCCTTCGAGACCCCGACGGGAATCCCACGGGCATCTTCCAGGATAACGCCGAGTTCCTCGTATGGCGGGCGGTCCCTCCCGATGACACCGAACACGTGATTTCCGCCCTAGACCGCGGCTTCAAAGAATTGTTGAAAATGGGCGTGACGGCGGTCCAGGTAGCGGAAGGACCCGAAACCCTCAGGGCTTTGCAGATAATGCGTGAAAGGGGTCAGCTTCCGCTCCGCGTTACGATGATGATTCCGCTTGATGCCCTTGATCATGCGCGGGCGCTGGGCCTCCGGTTCGGGCTAGGCGACGAGTGGCTTAGGTTAGGGCCGATAAAGATGTTCAAGGACGGATCCCTCGGCGCTTCAACCGCCTATATGTTCGAGCCGTACGAAGGAAGCGACTCGTACGTCGGTCTGGAGACTCTGAGTCCGGAAGAAACTGATGACGCCGTCAGGCGGGCAGTGGAAGCCGGCTTCCCGGTCGCCATGCACGCCATAGGGGACAGGGCGTGCCACGAAGCTCTGGACGCTATCGAGAAATGGGGCAAACCTATGGTACCCGAGGCTTTTCACAGGATCGAGCACGCTCAGTTGCTGTTGCCTGAAGATATCAAGCGTATGGGGAAGCTTGGGGTGATCGCTTCGGTCCAGCCCGGACACGCGTCAGCCGACAGGTACATGGCCGACCGTCAGTGGGGCAAGCGTGCCCGCTACGCATATGCCTTCAGGTCGCTTCATGAAGCAGGGTCGGTTCTAGCCTTCGGGTCCGACGCCCCTGTGGAGATCCCCGACCCGCTGCTCGGGATTTACTCGGCGGTCTTCCGCAAGCGGCCGTCCGAGCCCGAGTCGGCTCCGTGGTACCCGGAGGAGACTCTGTCGATGTTTCAGGCTGTAGCCGGCTATACCAGGGGCGCGGCTTTCGCCGCGGGGCAGAGCAGCGTTCGCGGTACCCTAGAATCAGGTAAGCTCGCGGATCTGGTTATCCTATCTGGTGACCTATTTGCGGCCCGCGAGGAAGAGGTTATGGGGCTTGAAGTGCGGGGAGTCATGGTCGGCGGTGAGTTTGTACTTGCGCCATGCCAAAGGTAATTGGTATCATGCCCGAGGAGCCTCATTGCCCCTTTTGACTGCAGGAGGAGATGCCTTATGAAAGAGTATTCTACTGAGAATATCCGAAACGTCACTCTCATTTCCCACAGCGGTGCCGGAAAGACCACTCTGGGAGATGCTATGTTGTTCTTGACAGGCGGCAACGACCGTTTTGGCAGGGTCGATGACGGCACATCGGTGTTGGACTTTGATCCGGAGGAGATAAGAAGGAAAACCACGATCTCCACGTCGGTCGCTCCGGTCGAGTGGAAGAACCGTAAAGTAAACATTCTTGACACTCCGGGATACTTTGACTTTGTGGGCGAGGTTCGCTCCTCCTTGAGAGTCGCAGACGGCGCCCTTATCATCGTGGACGCCGGGGGCGGAGTGGAAGTAGGTACCGAGCTGGTCTGGCAGTACGCGGTGGAGTATCAGATTCCCCGCATGTTCATAGTCAACAAGATGGACAGGGAGAACACCGACTTCGACGCCGTGATGAAGGAGATTAACGAGGCTTCCGGAGGACGGGCGATTCCCCTGTACCTGCCCATCGGAAAGCAAGCGAACTTCAAGGGCCTTGTGGATGTCATAAGGAACAAGGCTTTCACCTTCGGCGCGGACGGAAAGGCTACCGAGACCGCGGTGCCCGGCGATATGGCCGCCGCCATCGCCGACGTCAAAGAGAAGCTAAAGGAAGCCGCTTGCGATGGCGACGACGAGTTGATGGAGAAGTACCTGGAAGAGGGCGATCTCAGCGACGAAGAGATCATCCGCGGATTGAGGTTGGCGTCAATAGCCGGCAAGGTGTTCTTGGCCGTGCCGGTTTCCGCCGCCAAGATGATTGGCGTGGCGCAAGTTCTAGACGCGGTTGTGGACTACATGCCCTCGCCCAAGGATGTTCCCGCGGTTACCGGCAAGGTACCGGGACAGGATACCGAGGTCACTCGCGAGCCGAGCGATGCCGCTCCCTTCTCCGCTCTGGTCTTCAAGACGACCGCGGATCCCTACGTTGGCAAGCTGACGCTATTCCGGGTGTACTCGGGCAAGTTCATGTCCAACGTCCCGTGCCTTAACTCAAGTAGGGGTAAAGTCGAAAGGGTCGGCCAGCTCTACAGCGTAAAGGGCAAGAGCCAGGAACCGGTGCCTTTCGTTACAGCGGGCGACATCGGGGCCGTAGCCAAACTTCAGGAGACCCTGACCGGAGACACCTTGTGCAAACAGGAAGAACCGGTAGTATTCCCCGCGATCAAGTTCCCGGCTCCGGTTTACTCGGTCGCGGTTCACCCCAAGACGAAGGGCGACGAAGACAAGATCTCAGCCGGTCTTACCAGGCTTACCGAGGAAGATCCCACCATCCGAGTGGAGAGAGGCGCGGAGACGTCCGAGACCATCCTTTACGGTCTTGGAGAGGTACACGTTGACGTTACCACAGGAAAACTGAAGAGGAAGTTTGGGGTGGACGTCGACCTCACCAGCCCCAAGATCCCCTACAGGGAGACCATCAAGGGTACCTCCAAGGCTGAAGGCCGGCACAAGAAACAGACCGGAGGCCGCGGGCAGTTCGGCCATGTCTGGATAGAGTTTGAGCCGTTGCCTGACAAGGAATTTGAGTTCGTGGACAAGATTTTCGGCGGCGCGGTTCCCAGGCAGTTTATCCCCGCGGTTGAGAAGGGTCTTCGCGAGGCCATGCAGGAAGGCGTCTTGGCCGGGTATCCGGTAGTAAACCTGAAAGCCACCCTGTATGACGGAAGCTTCCACCCGGTCGACTCATCAGAAATGGCGTTTAAGCTGGCGGCTTCCTTGGCCTTCAAGAAGGGCTGCATGGAAGCCCAGCCGATTATCCTGGAGCCCATCGTGAGGCTGGAAGTCACCGTTCCTGAGCAGTACATGGGCGACATAATGGGCGACCTCAACAAGAAGCGCGGCCGCATTCACGGCATGGAGACCAAGGGTCATATCCAGGTCATTAAGGCCACCGCTCCTTTGGCGGAAGTCCAGAAGTACGCCATAGACCTAAGGTCCATGACCCAGGGACGCGGGCTATTCACCATGGAGTTTGACCACTATGAAGAGGTGCCGGCAAACATAGCCGAGACCATCATAGAAGAAGCCAAGAAAGCGAGAGAAGCTGCTCAGAAGTAACCGGCGGAACGGCGAGTGCCTGTTCTTCCGTTCATCAAAACCAGCTGAGGCAGACGGCGAAGCGGTCGTCTGCCTCATTGTCTTACGCGCTTGTTGTCCCGCTAACCTACCAGATCAGACCCCGGCGCGGTTACGCCCGCGCGGCTACTCCCAAAGTTTGTCGACGTTTACTCCCTTGTAGTAGTAGGTCACAATGTCCTTGGCCGATTTGCCTCGTTGGGCCATCAACCAGGCGCCCCACTGAGACATCCCAACACCGTGGCCGTACCCGCGCCCGCGCATCACTATCGAGTCTCCCTTCATGGAAACCTCGTCTAAGAGGGTGGATCGCATCGCCGTTCCCCCAATGGCAAGGCGGAAAGCAGGGGCGCTTACTTCTTTGCCGTTTACTATCAAGGTTTCTGCCCTACCCGAGGGTCCGCGGCGCCCTATCTTGATCGAGGTCACGGTGCCCACGTCGACTCCTACGGCTGCGCAGGCCTCAGACACTTGGGCATTGGTGAAAGTCTTTGTCCAGGTCTGGACGGGCTCAGGCTGGACGTCGTTGACCGGGGTGACATAAGGCGTGGCTTCGCCCTTGAAGTTCAGTCCCTCGGCGGGGGTAGCGGTCTTGCCACCCGAAGCGGCGTGGAACCATGCCATTATTGGCCGCCCCTTGTGGGTCAGTACTTGTCCCCGTGTGTTTTGGACGGCCTGTTTGACTCTGTCGTTAATCCTGTCGGCGTTGTACGCCTGGAACTCCTTGGGGTCAGTGCTGGCCTGCGCGTTACGGTTTGGAAGGGGGCCTTCTTCCAGCTTTTTGATGGTGAAGGTCCTTGCCACGATAGCTTGCGCTTCCAATGCCGCCAACGGCCACGAAGGGTCCATTTCCGCGGCTACCACTCCTTGCAGGTAGGTCTCAAGGGGTAGGTTTTTTACTTCGCCCGTCTCGTGAAAATACACGGAGATAGTGGGCTCTTCCGTGAACTGGGCCGGTTTGGGAGTCGTTCTCTGGCCGCGGATCACTAGAGCCAGCAGGAGGGCCAGAAGGATTCCGGGTATCCAAAGCCACTTATCGCTCTTAAACATGCCGCGCGGATTGCGGGAATTGGACGGCACCACGACCACCTCCAATTAGGCCAATGACTTTGGATTAGTGTCCCCTGGGCAGACTGTGTAAAACACGACGGTTGTATTGAGACGCGGCTTCTTGGCATGGTAGCATTTGGACGTATACGGATTCCTCTGGAGGTGGGCTCATGAACTGCGATGTTCTTATCGCGGGAGGAGGGCCGGCGGGCATGACCGCCGCCATTTACACAGCGAGATCAGGGTGGAACACCATCCTCTTGGACCCTGCCGGGGGCGGAGGCCTCGCCATCACCACCGACATGATCCACAACTACCCGGGTTTTCCGTCCGGAGTCTCGGGTCAAGAGCTCATGGACCGCATGGCCGAACAAGCGAAGGGGTTCGGCGCGAAGATAGTCTGGGACGAAGCGCGGTCGGTAAGCCTGGAGGACGGCGTTTTTAAGGTGAGGTCGGGCGGCGAAGACTACTTGGCCAAGGCCGTCATATATGCCGCGGGCACGTCGCCAAAGCGCCTTGGGGTACCCGGCGAGGACCGCCTTATAGGAAAAGGCGTAAGCTTCTGCGCTACTTGTGACGGAGCGCTTTTTAGAGGAAAGAAGGTCGCTGTCATAGGCGGAGGAGACTCGGCTATGACGGAAGCGGACTTCCTCACCCGTTTCGCGTCCGAGGTAATCCTGATCCACCGGCGCGACGAGTTCAGAGCGTCTCTGGCTTCGGTAAACAGAGTGAGGGCTAATCCGAAGGTGAGATTCCTACTATCGTCCACAGTGGAGGAAGTCAGGGGTGACGAGAGAGTCACTTCCATTGTCGTACTGAACCGCAAGTCAGGCACAACCTCTGAAATACCTGTGGACGGCCTGTTCCTTTACATCGGTTGGGAACCCAACGTGAAACCCGTAGAAGGTTTGGTGGACCTTTCCGAAAGCGGTTTCGTAAAGACCAACGAGGACATGACCACAAAAACGCCCGGCCTTTTCGCGGCGGGCGATATTCGTGAAAAAACCCTGCGGCAGGTGGCCACGGCCGTAGGAGACGGCGCCATCGCGGCTTGGTCCGCTGAGCGTTACTTGCAGGGACACTGACATGGCCGACGCGAGATCAAGACCGGTTGTCCGGTTGACGCCCAACGCGAGGCACAGGGTCCTGCAAGGCCATCCGTGGGTGTTCTCCAACGAGATCGCTTCGGTGGACGGGCACGTGGAGCCCGGAGACATCGTAGAGGTCAGGGACCGTCGTGACAAGTTTGTGGGACTGGGTTACATGAACCCGCTGTCCGCCATAACGGTGAGGCTCTTGACCCGGCACGACGTCGAGATAAACGGAGCTTTTATCCGGGAGCGCGTGCGGCAGGCCATTTTGTACCGCGAGTCTCTGTACGGTGAGACGGGTCCGTTAGGGCAAAGCCCCAAAGGCTATCGCCTAGTGTTTTCTGAGGGAGACTTTCTTCCCGGCTTAATAGTCGACTGCTTCGGCGGTTACATCGTGTTTCAGACGCTTACCCTTGGCATCGACCGGTGGAAAGAAGACATCGTCAGCGCGCTCTCGGAATTCGCGGAGCCGAAAGGGATCTACGAGCGAAACGACGCGCCGGTTAGAGAACTGGAAGGGCTTAAGCAAACGTCCGGGTTCGTCGGTCAACCTTTTGACCCGGTGGTCGAGATGGACGAAAACGGCGTGACCGTGGTTGTGGACGTCCAGAAGGGGCAGAAGACCGGGTATTTCTTGGACCAGACCGACAATAGGTTCGCGATCAGGGCTCTTTGCGAGGGGAAGACAGTGCTGGACGCCTTCTCGTACTCCGGCGGGTTCGGCTTGTCGGCAGCCTTGGCCGGCGCCGAGCAGGTGCTGTGTGTGGACGTTTCCGACGCGGCCTTGGACTTGGCTAGGGCGGCGGCGACCAGAAACGGGCTTAATGGCGCGATGTTCTTTAGGGTGGCCAACGTGTTTGACGTGTTGCGGGAATTCGAAGCGGGGAACCAACAGTTCGACGTGGTCATGCTCGATCCGCCCGCTTTCGCGAGGTCCCGAAAGATGCTGGAGAGAGCCCTTGCCGGATACAAAGAGATCAACCTCAGGGCGATGAAGATAGTCAAAGACGGCGGCTTCCTGTGCACTTCGTCCTGCTCTCAGCACGTAACCAAGGAAGAATTCGATGAGATGCTGGAGGACGCCGCCAGGGATTGCAGGAAGACGGTCCGCATTGTGGAAAGGCGGGGCCAGCGGGCCGACCATCCGGTAGTCCTGGGCGTCCCTGAGACCGAGTACTTGAAGTTCCGCGTATGCCAGGTGTTCGATTTCCGCTAAACTCGTAAATCGCGGGTCCCTTAGCCATTTATCCAACAAAGGTATTGAAATCCTGCGGGAAAGCGATAATATGTGTATGAAGGTCAAGGAAAGACAAAGATAAACTCTCAAACCGGAACTAGACCTTCCGGGGTGCCGGAGGGTCCCCGAACTAGAACCGGAAAGAAAAGTGAAAGCGAGGCGAAGGGAGTTGCCGAGTCTGGCGGATATCATCGAGGACTACATCAACTCCTTGATCGCTGAGGGAGAAGGTGTAGCCGAAATACAAAGGGCGCTTTTGGCGGAAATGTTCCGCTGCGCGCCGTCCCAGATATCCTACGTCATAACGTCCAGGTTTTCTCCGGAAAAGGGATTCATCATCGAGTCCCGAAGGGGCGGCGGCGGCTACATCCGCCTAAGGCGCGTAAACCTGGAGGACGATGACATACGTCAACTGATAAGGGATATTGGGGAATACGTGAGCCAGCAGGAAGCCTATGGCTACTTGGATAGGCTTCGCGACGAAGGATTCATGGACGACCGTACCTACCACGTCATGAGGGCGGCCTTGTCCAGGAACGTGCTGCTCATGGCGCTTCCGAGCAGAGACATGATAAGGGCCAACGTGCTTAAGGCCATGCTGAACGCCTATTTCTCCGTTGAACCCGAAGACGAAAAGGGAGAGTGAGGGCCATGATGTGCGAGGAGTGCGGCAAGGCGCCCGCCGTTGTCCATTTTGAACAGGTTCAAAACGGCAGGAAGGTTGTTATGAACCTGTGTAGGGAATGCGCCGAAAAGAAAGGAGTCCTAAACTTCTTATTCCAGCCTGCCTTCTCCATCAACAACCTTCTGTCGGCACTCCTGGGATCGCAAGTGTCCGGCGCGCCCGTCTTGGAACCGTCGGGAAGGGAGCGGAGGTGCCCTGTCTGCGGCATGAGCTACAGGGACTTCGCGCGGGCCGGACGGTTGGGTTGCTCAAGGTGCTACGAGACTTTTGAGGACAGGCTTGACCCCCTCCTCCGGCGTATCCACGGTTCGGAGAGACATGTTGGAAAAGCTCCCGCCCGCTCAAGCGGCGCGGCCAAAATAAGAAGGGAATTGGAACAATTAAAGGCGGAACTGGCCGAGGCGGTCGCCAAAGAGGCGTACGAAAGAGCGGCGGAGATAAGGGATAGGATCCGCGAACTCGAAAAGGCGGCAAGGGGTGGAGAAGCGTGAAGGACGAACGCAAAGAAATACTAGAGAGCATTGTCGGCAGCTCATCTTCTCCCTGGATGGACGGCAGCGGCAATCTGGCCGATGTCGTGATCTCCTCAAGGGTTAGGCTTGCCAGAAACCTTCGCGACACGCCTTTCCCTCACCTCTTGGAAGAGCGGGCCGCCAGAGACGTGATGGACAGGGTCTTCAAGGTCATCGAGTCGGTCAACAAGAAAGGCACGTGGGGAGAACTCACCACCATCGATCTGTCAGAACTCAACAGCCGCGACCGTCAGGTCTTGGTGGAAAAGCATCTCATGAGCCCTCAGCACGCCGAACCGGGACCCGGTAAAGGGCTGGCGACCAGGCGGGACGAGCGGGTGTCAGTAATGGTTAACGAGGAGGACCACCTAAGGATCCAGTGCCTTTTTTCCGGGTTAGAGCTTGACGAGGCGTATATCACGGCGAGCGGCACCGACGACCTCTTGGATGAAGGGCTGGACTTCGCTTACGACGATACTATCGGATTTCTAACAGCGTGTCCCACGAACGCCGGGACGGGCCTCAGGGCTTCCGTTATGGTGCACTTGCCGGCTCTGGCCATAGGCGACGAGGTCGCCAGGGTCTTGGCGGCAGTGAACAAGCTGGGCCTTGTCGTAAGGGGTCTATACGGGGAAGGAACAGAGGGAAAAGGCAACGTCTTTCAGATATCAAACCAGATAACCTTGGGACAGACGGAAAAGGAGATCATCGAGAACCTTTCATTGGTCGGAAAGCAAGTCGTAGCGGAAGAGAAACGGTTCCGGGAGAACCTGTACAAGACCCGCAGGACCGAGCTTGAGGATCGCATTTTCCGAGCATGGGGAATACTTGCTAACGCCAGAAGCATGTCTTCCGGTGAGGCCGTCAGGCTTTGGTCCGATGTAAGGCTCGGTGTGGAGTTGGAAATGCTGCCCCAGATGAACGTCAGGAAGATCAACGAGATACTTGTGTTGGCCCAACCCGGTTTCGTGCAGAGGGTGGCCGGCAGGGATATGGCTCCGGAAGAACGAGACGTCAAACGGGCCGAACTGATAAGACACCACGTTAGCAGCTAAGTTTTGTGGGTTTT
The DNA here is from genome assembly GCA_012840345.1 of Candidatus Fermentithermobacillaceae bacterium. Taxonomy (GTDB): domain Bacteria; phylum Bacillota; class Sulfobacillia; order Fermentithermobacillales; family Fermentithermobacillaceae; genus DULO01. The sequence goes on along the minus strand of DULO01000017.1, from coordinate 11,843 downwards.
CGTTTGTCTTTGGAGGAGAACTGAGAAGGAGGTAGTCTCGTGAACGGGAAACCCAGATATACCGAACGCGCCATGAGCGTTCTTACTTGGGCGCAAGAGGAAGCCAGGGCTCGCGGGGCCGAGGCTATGGATACCGAGCATATTCTGCTGGGTCTCTTGAGGCAACAAGAGAGCCTGGCTGTTCAAGTTATGAAGGCAATGGGCGTCAACCCCAAAGAAGCCTATGAAGAAGCGAACAACGCCGCCCAGGGCGGACCCGCCACAACAGGTGTTGAGGCGGCTACTCCCGCCGCCAAGAGAGTGATCCAGTTCGCGGCCGAAGAGTCGGTTGCCATGGGGCACACGTGGATAGGTACAGAGCACCTGCTCCTTGCCTTGCTCAGAGAAGAGGAAGGCCTGGGTGGGGACATCCTTCGGAGGCTGGGTGCCGACCTGGAGACAGCCCGCCAGGAAGTGGTCAAACGCGTGGGCGGGTCCATAGGAGGCGCTCCGAGCGGCTCCGCCGGACAGGGTTATCAAGCCGGAGGAAGCGGCAGAAGGGGCGACTCCAAGAGGACGCCGACCTTGGACACCTACGGACGGGACCTCAATGAGTTGGCCCGTCAAGGGAAACTGGATCCGGTCATAGGCCGCGACAAGGAGATCGAGAGGGTAATCCAGATACTGTCGCGGAGGACCAAGAACAACCCGGTGCTCATCGGCGAGCCCGGCGTAGGCAAGACGGCGGTCGTTGAGGGACTGGCGCAAGCCATCGTGGACGGCAAGGTTCCCGAGATGCTCAAAGGCCGAAGGGTTGTGACTTTGGACCTCGCGGCTCTGGTCGCCGGCACCAAGTACAGGGGCGAGTTTGAAGAACGCCTCAAGAAGGTTTTGGATGAGATACGCAGGGCGGGAGACATCATCCTGTTCATCGACGAAATGCACACCATAATCGGAGCGGGCGGCGCCGAAGGAGCCATCGACGCTTCCAGCATCCTAAAACCCATGCTGGCGAGAGGGGAACTCCAGTGCATTGGGGCGACCACGCTGGATGAGTACCGCAAGCACGTAGAAAAGGACGCCGCTTTGGAGCGCAGGTTCCAGCCCGTGACCGTGGATGAGCCGACAGTCGAGGAGACCATATCCATCCTGCAGGGCTTGAGGGACCGCTATGAAGCGCATCACAGGGTGAAGTATACGGACGAGGCCTTGGAAAGCGCCGCGCGGCTGTCAGATAGGTACGTGACCGACAGGTTCCTGCCCGACAAGGCCATAGACTTGATCGACGAGGCAGGTTCCAGAGTCAGAATGAAGGCTTTCGAGACGCCAAATGACCTTAAGGACCTGGAAGCCGAAATTGAGAGAGTGAGCAGGGAAAAGGACGCCGCGGTGGCGGCTCAGCAGTTCGAGAAGGCGGCCGAGTTCCGGGACAAGGAACAAGAACTGAAGAAGCAGCTGATGGAAAAGAAGAAGACTTGGCAGGATGTGGACGTGCCGGTCAAGTCCACGGTTACCGCTGAGGATATCGCCGCGGTAGTGGCCGATTGGACGGGGATTCCCGTCAAGAGGCTGGCTACTACCGAGAGCGAGCGGCTCCTTAACCTCGAGGAGGAACTCCACAAGCGGGTAGTGGGCCAGGACGAGGCCGTAGCCGCGGTTGCCCGGGCTATACGCCGTTCCAGGGCCGGGCTGAAGGATCCCAAACGGCCCATAGGTTCGTTCATCTTCCTGGGTCCTACCGGGGTAGGCAAGACCGAGCTGGCGCGTACTTTGGCCGAGGCGCTGTTCAACGACGAGGACGCTATGATCCGGCTGGATATGTCCGAATATCAGGAGCGGCACACAGTGTCCAGGCTGGTAGGAGCCCCGCCGGGATACGTTGGATATGACGAGGGCGGCCAGCTCACCGAGGCCGTGAGGAGAAAGCCGTACTCGGTTGTGCTCTTGGATGAAATCGAGAAGGCCCATCCGGATGTGTTCAACGTCTTGCTTCAGGTCCTTGAGGACGGAAGGTTGACGGAAGCCAGAGGACGGACTGTGGACTTCCGCAACACCGTGATTATCATGACGTCTAACGCGGGAGCCGAGGTCATCCACGGGAAGGCGGTCTTAGGGTTTACTGCCCAAAGGGACACGGAAAAGGCCCATGCCGAGATGAAAGACAGGGTGATGGACGCGGTCAAGTCCATCTTCAGGCCCGAGTTCATCAACAGGGTGGACGAAATCATCGTGTTCCACGCTCTCACCGCGGAGCACCTGAAGTCCATCGTGGACATCCAGCTTAAAGCGGTTGAGGACCGGCTGCGGGAGTCCTCCGACATTTCCGTGTCCGTTACCGACAAGGCCAAGGAGAAACTTGTCGCCGAAGGCACCGACGCCGACTATGGCGCGAGGCCTCTAAGACGAGCCATCCAAAGGCTTGTTGAGGACCCCCTGTCCGATAAGGTGATAAGGGGCGATATTCAGCCCGGAGATATAGTTGTGGTGGACGTGGATGAGGAAGGCCGCTTCACCTTCACGCCCACTGACAAGACCGCGCCGGGAAGCCCGGTTACCGAGTAGAAGTCCGGTCGCCGGGTAAAGGAAGCCTCGAACGCGGCGTAGAATTCCTGATCTAAGAAGGGATGGATTCTATGCCGCGTTCTTCATCCAAGTATGTCTGTTCGTCGTGCGGGTTTCAGTCTCCCAAGTGGTACGGTAAGTGCCCCCAGTGTTCAGAGTGGAACACTCTTCAGGAAGAATTTGAGCGGGACTTGTCGTCCAGTGTAAAGACCACCAGGGCCAAGCCCGTCCTCCTTTCCGAGGTGCCCGAGGAGGATGTGACAAGATACGCCAGCGGCATGCCCGAACTCGACAGGGTTTTGGGCGGTGGATTTGTGCCCGGTTCCGTGCTGCTCTTGGCCGGAGAACCGGGGATAGGTAAGTCCACGCTGCTCCTTACGGTGGCCGACAGGGTGTCCAAAGGGTACGGCGGGGTGTTGTACACGTCAGGAGAAGAATCCCAAGGCCAAGTGCGGATGAGAGCCGCCCGTCTGGGCGTCAAGTCGGAACAGCTATACTTCGCCGGCGAACAAGATGTTGATGCTATCTTAGACCTGTGCCAGGAGCTTAAGCCCCGTCTTTTGATCGTTGACTCTATTCAGACCTGCGAAGACCCGTGTGAGGCGTCCCTTCCGGGAGGGCCCACGCAAGTAAGGGCCTGCGCCACGAAACTCCAGCAATACGCGAAAACTCACGGCGTCACCGTGGTGATGGTCGGCCACACTGTGAAGACCGGCGGTATCGCGGGTCCCAGGCTCCTGGAACACCTTGTGGACACGGTCCTCTATTTTGAGGGAGACGTTAACCACTTGTACAGGATAGTCAAGGCTCAGAAGAACCGTTTTGGCGCGACCAATGAAGTGGCGGTTTTTCAGATGGAGGACCGGGGCATCGTCGAAGTCCCCAATCCTTCGGGGATCTTCCTTTCTGAGAGAGCCGAGGGCAATGTGGGGTCATGCGTCGCCGCGACTCTTGAGGGAAACCAGCCGATATGCCTGGAGGTACAAGCGCTTGTGACCTCCAGCGTATATGGGGCTCCCAGGCGCGTGACCAGCGAGATAAACCACCAGAGAGCCGCGCTGATCCTGGCTGTCCTGGCCAAGAAGATAGCCGCCGGGCTCGACACCAGGGACGCGTTCGTCAAGATCGCGGGCGGCATTAGCGTAGACGAGCCGGGGATCGATCTGGCGTGCGCTATCGCGGTAATGTCCAGCTACCATGATATTCCTGTTAAGCCCGGCCTGGCTTGTTTCGGCGAGATAGGTCTATCGGGAGAGATCAGGATGGTATCGCGCATGGAGGACAGGGTGAAAGAAGCGGCACGAAACGGTTTTGTTGAACTGCTCGTCCCTATGGCCTTCAAGAAGAAGTACCGTGGCCCGGTGAAAACGATAGGCGTTTCGTCCGTCGAGGAAGCGGTACGAAACGCCTTGGATAGACCGATTTCACAGGAAGCAAAACCGCGCGCCGAAAAGCGTTAAGAAAAATTAAACATCCCCAAGCAGGCGATGCGTTCTTGCTCTTTAACCAGGATATCATGCAGGCTTAGGCCCATGAGATTACAGAGGGCTGCCAAGTAAAACAGATTTCTTCCGATTTCGTCTTCCAATACTTCGACGCAGTGGTCACACAGCTTACCCTTGAGATGAGTGCTCATATGGCTCTTAAGTAGTTCAAGCGAATCCAGTTCCGGCGGTATTCTCTGCCGATCTGCTTCTACCTGGATGCATCCGCAGGTAGTCACTGCTTTGGAGACCGCCCTGTTGACTCTGCCGGCTGATTCGGTGAGTTTGCTCATTATGTCGAGTATGCTTCTATGCCTTATGAGGCACTCGTCAACGGTCTCTTGAAACCCATCGCAGAGGAGATCCTTCACTGTCGCTTTCACCTCGCAGAGGTCGATTGGGGATCTGGTGGACGTGGCGGGACTCGAACCCGCGGCCTTTCGGATGCGAACCGAATGCTCTCCCACTGAGCCACACGCCCACCTCAACTCAACAATCGTAATTCTACTGTAGCGGCGTTGAACAGTCAAGGAAGCGATAATGGTGCTAAGAAGCGGTTAAGTTTCGAGAGAGAGAGTGGTTTCTATTTTTTGGAGCGCTTCCTCGCGGTCCCAGTTCCCTGCGAGAATGAGTTCAGAAATGAGAATTTCCTTGGCGCTGTCGAGCATCTTGCGTTCGCCGGTGGACAGGCCTTTTTCCTTTTCCCGGGAGGAAAGGTTCCTCACCACGTCGGCGACTTCATAGATATCTCCGCTCTTTATTTTCTCCAAGTTGTTTCTGTAGCGCCTGTTCCAGTTTGAAGACATAGCCGTGCATTCCTGACGCAAGACGTTCAAGACTTTCTCAACTTCTGAAGCGGGGATGACATCCCTCAAGCCTATCTCTTCGGTGTTGTCCACCGGGATCAAAACCTTCATGTCTCCGATAGGCAGACGGAGTACGTAGTAGCGGTGGGTCTTGCCGAGGATCTCCCTCTCTTCGACCCCTTCGATGGTTCCAGCGCCGTGCATGGGATAGACAACTTTGTCTCCAACATTAAACATCCTCATACCTCCCATAACACCTTGCATCTGGTATTGTACCATTAACTGGAGTCGAAGGTCAAACCGGACGGCCCCGGAAGCGGCCTTTTGAGGCAAGCATTAGTTGGCTTATATGGGAAAACTACGTACCCTTGGCTGGTCTAATTGGCGCCTATGGGCCTTTGGCATATAATAAGGATTGTCCTAACTAGCATAAAGGGAGGTGTTGGGTTGGAGAAAGCTCGGCGATATTTCGCGGTTTTTGGCGCTTTGATCGGCGGGATTCTAGGGTTCTACCTTATAAAACCGATAGGCGTTCTAGTTAAGAACGAGCTAGGGATATGGGAGTCAGCCGGTCTCATCGTGTTTTCTTCCGCGGTCTTGGCCGTCTTGATGTTTTTTGTGGGACCCATCTTGGCTCGCTGGGTCAGCGCCGGAGTGGATTGGATAGAGCAGAGGGTAGTAAGGCTTTCTTTGCCGGATATTGTGGTCGGAGCGGGGGGTCTTGTTGTTGGCCTTATAATTGCTAATTTGTTGGCCCCGTCTTTGGCCCGCATTCCGATTGTGGGAAGCTTCCTGCCGTCCATCGCGTTGATACTCCTTGGCTATATCGGTATGGCGGTGGCGCGGAGCAAGAAAGAGGATCTGATGGCCCTAAGCCCGACCAGGCTGCGTCAAGCTGCCCAAAGGAGCGTCAGAGGCATCAAACCCGCTGACAGGAGAGGAGAACTCCCCACCGCTCAATCGGCACCGAAACTCTTGGATACCAGCACTATCATTGATGGACGCATCGTGGACATCTGCAAGTCTGGGTTCGTTGAAGGGCCGATAATCATCCCCAACTTCGTGTTGGATGAGCTTCGCAGGATCGCGGATTCCGCGGACAGTCTGAAACGCAACAAGGGCAGAAGAGGACTTGATACCCTCAACGTGTTGCAGAAAGATGTGCCGGTAGACGTCCTCACTTGGGACTGGCCTACCGGGTCGGATCAGGATGTTGACGCGCTCTTATTGAAGATGGCCAAGGTTACGGGGGCCATGATCATCACCACAGACTATAACCTGGCCAAGATAGCGGAACTCCAGCAAGTGGGCGTTCTTAACGTAAACCAGTTGGCCAATGCTCTTAAGCTAATGGTCGCCCCCGGCGAGGAAATGACGGTCGAGGTGCACCGTGAAGGCAAGCAGCCGGGACAGGGTGTGGGATACTTGGACGACGGCACTATGGTCGTAATTGAGCAGGCCAGGAAGCACGTCGGAGAATCCATCGTGGTGATCGTCACTAACGTTCACAGCACCGCGCAAGGAAGAATGGTGTTTGCGAAGCCTAAGTACCTTGACAACAGGGCCGCGGGCGTTGAATGAACCTCTTTGGGCTATTGTGCCTGCGGCGGGACAAGGGGTTCGCGCGGGGCTTCAAGTTCCGAAGCAGTTTGCCCGTATAGGCGATAAAACGGTTCTGGAGTGGACGGTCTCCAGGCTTCTCGCCCTTCCCGAGGTTTCGGGAGTGGTTGTGGCGGTGCCGCCCGCGATGCCGCAAGGTCCGTCCGCCGTTTCGGGCTTTGCCCTGCCCGGGACAGGCTTGCCCGGCATGTCCACTCCGGATAAGCCGGTCCTCTTTGTGCCCGGCGGCAACTCCAGGCAAGAGTCCGTCTATTTGGCTTTGTCCGCCGTACCCATGGATGTCAGGTGGATAGCCGTCCACGACGCGGCGCGCCCGTGCTTCACGCCGGACCTGTTCAGGAGGGTGTTCCTTGCCGCGAAACTCAGTCTGGCGGCCATATGCGGTTTGAGGCCCACCGACACCATAAAGGTGGTCCGGCAGGGGTCAACTCCAGTAACATCGCTGGTCGCGTCAACCCCGGACCGGGACTCTCTTTTGGCAGTCCAGACTCCCCAGGTTTTTGAGGCCGGACTCTTGAGGCGGGCCCACCGGGAAGCCAGGGACCGCGGGTTTGTTGGAACCGATGACAGCCAACTTGTAGAGGCGCTAGGGCATCCGGTGGCGGTCGTCCAGGGAGAGCGCCAAAACATAAAGATCACCTATCCCGAGGATCTGGAGACTGCCATGAAAAGGCTTATAGAAGATTCTCCGCCAAGACGGACAGTACGGGGCAGGTCCTTTCGCTACAGGCGCGTAGGGCGCGTTCGTGAACGGTGTGGCGGCGGCGTCACGGTTACGGGATTCGGTTTTGACATCCACCCTCTGACAGCGGGCCGAAAATGCGTTTTGGGCGGCGTCCTTATTCCCTCGGACAAAGGACCTCTAGGCCACTCTGACGGCGATGTCCTCTGCCACGCGGTGATGGATGCCATCTTAGGAGGGTTGGGCAGGGGCGATATTGGCCAGTGGTTTCCTCCCGGCGATCCCAGATACGCGGGAGCCTGCAGCGTAGGCCTCCTGCGGGATATGTGGAAGCGTCTTATGGACGAGGCTGAAGTGCTGCACGTAGACGCCACCGTGGTAGCGGAGACTCCCAAGATCTCGCCTTTCTACGGCGCCATGAGGGACGCGATCGGCCAAGCCCTGGAGATAAGCCCTTCGCGGGTTTCAGTTAAAGCCACGACTGCCGAAAAACTGGGTTCGATCGGAAGAGGAGAAGGCATCGCCGCGTTCGCGGTTGTTACGCTTAGGAAGAGACCGGAGGGATTGCTGTGAGCGATAGCGATCTAGATAGACACGCGCCTGCGGGCGGAAATCACGGGAACAGTAGTGAAGAGGGATCGAGCGGAAAACCCAAAGAAGCCGTCCTCCGGACCAAAGTACTTTATTACCCGTTTATGGGGACTGGCATAAACACCGAGCGGCTCATCCTGTTGTCTCGCCTCTGTTATTCTCCCTTGGGCATAGACCAACTTGAGGCTCTCTTGAAGGGAGACAAGCCTTCCGACGCCGAGACCGGCAAGTTCATCAGAGGGCTCATCAAGTCCGGGCACCTGGGGACTCTGGAACACTGGTACACCACTTTCGCGGTTGAGGGGTACTCCAGGATATCCAGCCAACAAAACGACAGGCACCGTCTCATGAAGGTGCTTAAGGACCACGGGGTAGTTTACTACAACGAACCGGTACAGGCGTCTCCGGACGTCTCCCAAATGCAGCAGTCGCAGCGATACGTCAAAGAAGACAATTTCAGATACATAACGCCCCCGAGTTTCGACGCGCACCCGCGGTTCAAAGAGCGTTTCGAGAAGCTTCAGGAAGAGATCCTGGATATGCAGAGGGAAGGTCTGTCCCTCGGGCTGCCTGCCGAAGACGTCAGGTTTGCCCTAAGCAACGCGACGGAAACCCGCTTTGTTATCACCACCAACGCGAGACAATTGAGGCACATGTTCAATCTCCGGTGTTGTCAGAGAGCCCAGTGGGAAATACGGGCAATGTTTACGGAACTACTTGATGAATACCGGAGGATCGCTCCAAATATCTTCTATCGTGCGGGGGCTTCATGCGTAGACTTGGGGTACTGTCCTGAGGGGAAAATGTCGTGTGGAAGAGCGCCTACTCTTGAGATGCTTCAGGAAAGCTACAAGAAAAGCCGGTCCTCCGCCCAGTAGGGGGACGAGTACTTCGGCCATGCCAGAGGCTACACACGAAGCGGGTGATCCAAGTCGTTGGATAAGGGGACGAAATCTCAAGACTACATCGAGATTTTTGGGAAGCAGCCTGTCCACGAAGCCCTCTCGGGCGGGTGGCCGGTGCGGGAGGTCATCACCAGGGGTCAGCCCCAAGACTACCTGGTGAAGTCCTCAGTGAACCTTGCCAAAGAAGCGGGTGTACGGGTGACTGTGCTGGAACCTCCTGCTTTTGACCGCAGGTTTCCCCGCCAGACCCAAGGTATCGCGGCGGTTGTTAGACAAGTGGGCTTTCTTGGCCTGGACGAGATACTGGCGGGCGTACCCTCAGGAAGGCAACCGTTCTTCTTGGCGCTCGACGGCATTCAGGACCCACACAATCTCGGAGCGCTGGTAAGGACCGCGTACGCCATGGGCGTCGACGCTGTGGTGATCCCGCGTAGAAGGAGCGCGGCGATCGGCGAGGGAGCGGCTAAGTCCTCGGCGGGCGCCATATTCAGACAGCCCATTTGCCAGGTGCCTAACATACACAGTTTTACTGAATGGGCCAAGGACAGGGGTTTATGGGTCTACGGGCTCGACGCGGGAGGCAAGGACTCCCTGTGGGATACGGACCTTAGAGGAGGAGTCGCTCTCATTGTGGGCAGCGAGGGCAAGGGCCTGTCCCACCTTGTGAGGGAACGCTGCGACTTCTTGATCAGGATACCTATGGTTGGCAGGATCGGAAGCTTGAACGCCAGCGTCGCTTGCGCCATGGCGATTTATGAGGTGCGGAGGCAAAGGGAAAGGTCGAACGCCGTCGAGTAGGTATTCCACTGTGTCTTGTACGCTGCAGTTTACAAAAGTATAATGGACTTGTCCATTCGGCAGTGTGGTGGGCGGCGAAGAAAGTTGTAAAGCTCCAGGTATCCGGGGGAGGGGTGCTTCTTGGCTATTAGCCCACAGCGGGACATGTACTCGGCCTTTGAAGCTATGCAGGATGAAGAGGTAGTAGATATAGCGAGAGCAGGTTCGGTTTTGGCTCAGGAGTACTTGATAAACAAGTACAAGAGCTTCGTAAGAGCAAAGGCCAGGTCATATTTCCTAATCGGGGCGGATAGGGAAGACATCATCCAGGAAGGCATGATCGGGCTTTATAAGGCCATAAGGGACTTTCGCAGCGACAAGTTGGCTTCGTTCAAAGCCTTTGCCGAACTGTGTATCACGAGGCAGATAATCACAGCAATCAAGACAGCTACAAGGCAAAAACACATCCCGCTGAACTCCTATGTATCCCTGAACAGGCCGATCTACGACGAGGATTCAGACAGGACGCTTTTGGACATTATGCCCGGCAACCAGGTGCTTGATCCTGAGGAGCTCCTCATCAACACCGAGGAAGTCGGCTCCATGGAAACCAAGATCACTGAGATCCTGAGCGACCTCGAGTGGCAGGTTCTGAACTCATACCTGGATGGGAAGTCATACTTGGAGATCGCCGCGGACCTCCAAAGGCACGTGAAATCAATTGACAACGCCCTACAGCGGGTGAAAAGGAAACTGGAGCGGTACTTGGATTCCAAGAACGGTTCCCGTGTACCTCACGAGTTGCCTTACTAGGGTGTAATCCCAGTTCTTATATTCCTGATATATAGATAATTGACGATGCCATACCAAGTGGCTAGCGCGGTAGTTTTTGAGGGGAGGACCTACGGGTTCTCCCCTCGTGTATTTGTAGGGTAGCGGAAGGCGTCCAAAGACAAGATGCCGGCTTCTCAGGAGAAGCGGGCCCGCATCCCAGGGCGGTTGTTGACACACCGCCTGGTAGCGGTTACGATCATTGGTGTTCAACTCGTCTTTCGAGCCAGCGTAGCTCAACGGCAGAGCAGCTGATTTGTAATCAGCAGGCTAAGGGTTCGAGCCCCTTCGCTGGCTCCATTAAACCCCTGCTAGACCGCATGAGTCATTGAACCTTTCGCAAGTCAATTGGCTGACCGTCGCTAAACCGTTGCTCAAACTCAGAGATGGCGTCCGTGATGGCGACCGCGGCTTCCTTCTGCATCGACTTGGTTACGTGAGAGTAAATGTCCATGGTTGTCGAGATGGTGCTGTGGCCCAAGCGCTCCTGGATGACTTTGGGGTTGACGCCCCGGGACAGAAGCATCGTGGCATGGGTGTGTCGGAGGTCATGGAAACGCAGCCCCGAGACGCCAGCGGCCGCGGCGATCCGCGAGAACTGGTGAGTGACCGTGCTCGGGTCCATCGGGTTCTTACCGTCCGTCTGCGTGAACACGTACTCGCTCTTACTAATGGCCTTCATGCTCCGGAGACGGTCTATTACCATCTTATCGACCGGCACGCTCCGTCGGCTGCTCTTGGTCTTGGTGTCCTTGATGATGGTTTCCTTACCGACGCGCACCAGGTTGCGCCGGACCTGGATGGTTCGGGCAGCCCAATCGATATCAGTCCACCGCAAACCAAGGAGCTCTCCCTTACGCATGCCTGTACAGAGGGCTAGATACACCAAGTCCCCGATGGGGGTCTTGCGAGCGGCCCGGATAACCGCTCCGATCTTGTCAGGTTCCAAGACCTTCGTCTCTCTGCGTTCGGGTCGTGGTGGTACTGCACCTACTGCCGGATTCCTGGAGAGCATCTGCCATCTCACAGCTTGCTTGAGAGCTGAGTGCAATGTAACGTGCGTCAGTTCGATAGTCCTGGCACCAATCCCATCAGCAGCCATATCAGCGTAAAGCCCTTGGAGATGACGGGGCTGGATGTCGCTAAGCCACAGCTGGCCGATTCGAGGTGCAATATGGAGTTCGATGCAGGTCCGGTAAGCCTTCACCGTGTTGGCCTCGAGGCGTGGGACACAGACGTCTTCTAGCCATCTCACGAGATAATCTCTGAGCGTGGTCTTCTCTGGAGCCGCATACACACCTGACTGCAGCTCCGCCACCAGCTTGACAGCCTCTTGTTCAGCCTGCCTCTTGTTACACTTCACCGACCGGTATATTCGCTTCTGCTTACCTGTCGCCGGGTCCCTTCCCAGGTCGACGACTATGGTCCATGACGACTTATACCGCTTTTCCAGATGCCAACTTATTCCCACAACGTTTCACCTCCTCGTATGCTTTGATTCAGAAACCCAATCGAATTGGGTTCTACTTGAAACCGGGCGGCTACCCTGACACGATCGTCTTAGCGATCCGGGCGAGTCTTGACTCCTCCTGAACACGCTTCGGCG
>DULO01000104.1 GCA_012840345.1 Candidatus Fermentithermobacillaceae bacterium | reverse complement strand
TCTTCCTTGAATAGTCCGTGCACGATCTCGTCCGAAAGCGTAATCTGATATTGGGTCACCGTTGCTCCTCCTCCGACTAGTGATCTCTCAATCAACCAGTCTACCAGAGGGGCCGGTGGCCCGAACCCTCGGATCCGTTAGGATCCCTTTTTACAGAAGCATAAGGACACTACTCAGGAACGACGTCAAGGCCTTATGGCAGTTCCTGAGTGAGATGTCTATTGGTGATGTCATTTTCGCCAAGTGCGGGACGAGGATCATAGTTGGCCGAGGCATTGTCGAATCGGACTACTTCTTTGATAGTCAACGCACTGAGTATTGGCATGTTCGCCGAGTCAAGTGGACTCACAGGGGCAAATGGCTATACCTGGGGAAGCCGATCAGGAAGATGCTGACTGACATTACACCGGCCACTGAGATCGAGGCGTGTGTGCTCGCGGAAAGACGGTCTGCCCAAGGCAACCCCTGACCTAGCCGACTGCGTTTGGTAGCCCTCCGAATCCTACCGGGGAGGTGGACCATGCGCTAAGTGTGGAAGGCGTTGCGTCATTGGCTGTGGAATCGTGAATCTGGTCTGCCCCTCTTGCGAAGGGCGAAGTGAGTATGGACTGTCTAGATAGAACGCTTGTTGGTGAACGGGACTGTCCAGTGCAGGCGGATGCCAAGACGCTAACCTATATCCCCAAACCGACCGAGTATGTTGAGCTTGATACGCTGAGCTTCGGGCGATGCTTGTCTGGCTAGAGTCACTACGATGATGGCGCAGCGTACAACTGTCCCTGGATGCAGTAGTGAGTTCGGGAGGTATGAAGGCCTGGGGTGACGTCATGGGTGAGACCAGAGATGCGGGTCTTGGAGGATTCCTCTGCACTAGGGCGAATACGGATGTTGACTTTGAGCGTAAGTGGGAGACTACCAGGACACATGCCTATCGTAAGGCTAGCGGAGCAAGCAGATTTGCGTGATGTGAAGTCATTGGCGGATTGTCACCGCAAAGAGATCGGCTTTCTACCGAGGGCGGCTTTTGAGGAGTCAGCCCTCCATCAGTGCCTCATCGTCGCGTGCGACGACAAAGGAGTTGTGGGGTTTACCCGGTTCAGGCATAGGCGCGATGGTGTGACCGTGATCTATGAGATCTGCTCTCAGCTCAGTGGTAGCGGGGCTGGAGGACAGATGATCGATTGGTTGAAGGCTGACTGCCGCGAGCATGGCCAGAGATCCATCATACTTAAGTGTCCGAGCGATCTACCTTCAAATAGGTTCTACGAGTCGAAGGGGTTCAGAAAAGTGGGCGTCGAAGCCGGCAAGGCCCAGCCGCTCAATATCTGGTCTTTGGAGGTATCCTGAGGTGCAGGGAGTCAGGTTTGTGACGGCACTTGGGATACGGCCGGGAGACCTGGCTCAGATTGCGCTTGCTTGGGGCAACGTAAAGGATCGAAACACACCACTTGCTAATGTGCTCATCAGTCCGCTCTTCGCCGATCCCGCTTCCATCCAGATGATCCGCCGTCTCAAAGAACAAGGTGCTGTCAACACGGTGTACTTCGATTCAGGTGGCTACCAGGTGCAGAAGGGAAGAATAGACTACAACACACTGTATAACAGGCTACTTCAGTACTACGAGGCCAATGACTGGGCCGACTATTACGTGATGCCCGATTTCCCGCCCGTGAGTGGAGATAGCGATTCGATTGTTCAGGAGAAAGTTAGGATCACGGTTGATGGGACGAAGAGGTTCTTCTACGATCTTCCTTCTACGCTCCGTTCTAGAGCGCTCGCCGTGGTGCAGGGGCGGAGGGTTGAACAGGTGAAGTTCTGTCTAGTCAACTACCATGATGATCTCGGGATTTCATATGTTGGTTTTGGCAGTTTCCCAACTAACGGGGCACAGTCGAGCATCAACCACCTTGACGCTGGAGCTGCAGAAATGCTGGCTTGCATAAGGAGACAGTACCCGTCAGTAAGGATACATGCGTTTGGGGTTGGCAATCCACCAGTTGCCTACATCTTGAATCATATGGGCATCCACTCATTTGACAGCAGCGGATGGATAAAGGCAGCTGCATACGGGAACATCTACTTCCCGTTTACTCGTGCGTACAACATCACCTACCGTAGGATCGAGCCCGGCAGAGGTGCTCTGGACGCCGAATCCTTCGAACGCATCAAGACTCTCACCGGCCACAGCTGCCCATATTGCTCCGACTTCTATGAGCTATCACGGAACCGGACGAGTAGGTTCCTTCACAACCTGATATGTATGATGGAGACTGTCGAAGACATCAGCGCGCCCCTCGCGTCCGAGGTCATATCGCATTGGGCGCCTGCATACAAACGTTTCCTAACTGGGAGGGCGCTGTAATGAGCGGGGACTCTTTCCATGTCAGGCACCAAGCTACACCGCAGTACATAGCCACTGTGCTTCGCGGATTGAGCGCTGGCTATGACAGCCCGGAGAGCCTAGCGTCCTACGTACGAAGTAATGAACACCGCCCTGACCTTCTAGATGAACAGGTGACCAGACTGCGTCGCCTGGGACTCATACTGCCACCCCGATTGGCCCTAAGCGAGATGGGACACAGGTGTGCCAGAATAATGCAGGAGCAGCCCTCCGTCCTGTTTGAGATCTTGCACTTCCTTCATTACACCCTGTGGGACAAGCGGATTCCTGAGAGGAACAGGCTTTCTTGGACATACAAGGCAGTATGTGACGAACTGTGGTCTAGAAATGAGTGCATTGTGGATTCGCGTTATCTCCTTGATCGCCTTATGATGCAACTGATGGCGGAGTTTCCGGCGGAGCCTGATTTTTCGGTCAGCGTGAACACTGTACGAGGGGTTCTGTCATGGTTGGAGGTACTCGAGCCCCCAGTTATCAGGGATAGACGCTTTTCCAGAAGGCCCTTTGCAGCGCCCGAGCTCCTTATGCTGTTGCTGGATAACCTGTACTCGCAGCTCGGTCTGGGATATGGGGAGCTCCTGATGCTTGATGACGACAAAGCCAAGCGATTGGCTCAAGCATGTCTCGTTGATATCGATGCCCTCAACGATATCCTTCTAGAGTCTCGTAACCGGTTCTCATGGTTTGAACTACATGATGGCTGGGGTTTCTCTGTTAGACTCAGGGAACAGCCTCTGTTTGGAGATGTCTAGATGGCAAGTTGGATACAACACCATAACGTCCTAAAGCAGCATGCTTCCTTGTCGTTCCTAACTCCATCACAGAGTAACCTCCTATGTGTCCTGCAGTCACAGATGCAGTACGCGAATCGGATAAACCTGTATGGTGATGCCGGGGTCGGGAAGACATTCCTGGCCTGGGTTCTCTGCGCAGAGACAGGTGCTCTGTATGTTCCATCCCCAGCAAGACTGCGAGAAGGTCGAGTAGCCAGCACACATGTGGTTGTCGATGACGTAGATGGAGGTCGTGATGAGAGTCGGGAAATATGGCAGGATGTGCTTCAAGCCGCGAAATCTGCCTTGTTGATAACTAGGAGTCCTATTCAGGACCATGTTGCGCATGCGCATCTTCAGTTGCGCCCCGATGACCTTGAGGTTGCAGTTCAGAACATGTCGAGAGTGTGTGGCTTCCATCGTGACTCAGGTAATGGTATCAATCTCTGGGCCAAACTGAGGGGAGGACATCAGCATGCCTCTGGATGATCTTCTGTGGAAGGACCCGGTGATCTCGACGGTCAGTGCTGACAAGATTGCCCAACAGGCAGAAGAGTGTGAAACCATTTACGGTTTTCACCATGCAACTTACACAGCGGTTCCTGAGATTACCCAAAGATGGAACAGGATTTTGTCGAGGCTCTGCAAGGGCCAGGCTTCACTCGGTGTGATATATGCGCCAATCGGGTTTGGGAAAACGGCCGCAGCGGTTGACCTATGGTACACCTGTGAGCAAGCAGGCATCGTGTGCGTGCCACCGTTCGTTTGTACCTCTCTCAGGGACATGGCGGTGACTACTTACTCCTGGCTAAGGCACAAGCTCGCGATTACGCGGCCGGACCTGTGTGCGGGAGCCGATAGTGCCTTCCGTGAGATCGACACGCGGACCGATGATGAGTGGGTAAGCAGAATGGCGATCAGTCACGCAATACCGGAGGACTCTGCCCGTTCACTCCTTGCAGATCTTCGGCAGACAGGGAGTCTTCGATCGGACGTATCGCCTAGTGCGGTGTTAAAGTTTCTCGAGCGTTCGGTAGACGTTGCTGTTGCCGCAGGGTACAAGGGCTTGGTGGTTCTGGCTGATGAGTTCAAGCTGTTCATCCAGAGCAGCAATGATAAGGATGCGAATATCAGTACGCTTCAACAACTAGTCTGGGGTATCATGGGTGAACAGCGACCTCTCGGCCTTGTCCTCAGCATGCCCGAGACAACGTACGCGGAAATTCGGCTTAAGAGCGAGGACATCCTTCAGAGACTCGGGTCCCATGAGATCAGCTTGAACCTACTACAGGTCTACGGACAGGATTTCCCTAGACTTCTGTGGAGGCAAATGGTGACGAATCTCTCACTGGATGAGAGAGAGGCCCACTGCGTCAGCGATGATGCGCTCTCGGCCCTTGGACAGTTCTGCGCTCGTACAGACCTCTTTGATGGGCCGCGGTCAGTGATTGCGGCGTTCAAGAAGGCAGCGTTGAAGTATAAGCAGACCGGTGAGCCGTACGAGGTTCTTGATCTGGTGCGGGATTATACTTCAGGGGTTATTGTGTTTGACGGGAAAGAGACACCAGCTGCCGCAAGTGTGTCTGGACTCCTTGCGATGTACCAGGGTGATGATCGTTCCAGTCTTGCGATCCAACTCCTTGCTGCCTATCCGGAGGGCTGTCCGCAGCGGGTATCTGATGCTTACGGTGTCACCGATGCTATGGCAGAGGTTGCCCGGAAGTACATGGGCGACAGAGTCATATATCAAGCGTTAGGACCTACCCTAAGGGTCTATCGTTCCAACGAAAGTCGTGATCCCATCACCGAGAGTCTCCGTGTTTTTAGTCGTCAGTATAACCCAGCGGATCGAAGCTGCCAGAGGGCTTCATTACGGGCATTCTGCAATATCATCCTGTCGAAGATAATCAGAAAGCGTCAAGGGTTAGCCATACTCGGTTGGAGCGGTTGGCGAGATGTACCCATTGGCGAGCCCCTGGATGTACATACCTGCGTTCTGACTGGCGCCCCGAACGAAGGATACCCGTCTAGACGGGTTTCTCTGACGGTTGCCATTGACCGCAAGTATCTTGTCGCAATAAGCGAGGACGTTCACCTGGCTGTTTCCATACTCTTGGACTGCCAACCTGAGTCCAGGCCTTCGATTGAGTTTGATGGCATAGAAATCCGCATGGTCCTACCCATAAATAGGGTAATCGATGCTGCCCGAATTCCCCGCGACATTGCCAAGCTGCAAGATATATTCCTTCCTCAGGATGTGACGCCCCAGCTTCTGCTTGCAGTATCTGAGTTTCTGGACCGAACGCTCCTAAACACCGATGCCCTTGGTGCTAACGAGAAGCGTGTGACCGGTTATCTAGTTAACACCACCTTTGCTGAGCGAGTGATAAGGGAGTTGTTCGGTGAGGAGCTCCGTGGCAGCCTTCCCGCCGACATACCTATAGGGTCAGCCTTCTTTGATGCGGTGCTGGGATACCGTCTGTTAGAACTGTTCCCACAGTATGTTCCATTGGCTACAATTCCATCGCCAACACTCGACAAGTACATTTTGGCGCTGAGCAGCACGACAGAACCCCGTCTGTCGCTATCCCAGAAGCGTGGACACGCTCCGGCAAGTGGTACGAAGGGTGAGATCGCCTCCAAACTGGGCTACACCAGTCATTCCACTTTCAGAGAAGCTGCTCGCAGTCAGCTGCAGAACCTTCTTGAGGTCGTGGAGTGGGAGGGTTCGAAGGATGACAGCCGAGCGGAAGTTCGTTTCGTCCTACATCCGTTGGAGTCTTTGGTTTTGGACCTACTAAGAGCTTCCGAGAATCGCATCGATACAGATGGGGTACGTGTTCGAGTTCTCAGCTTGAGTGACTTGATTCGCCAGGCAGCGGTCAGCGGTTACCTGGAGGATGAGGTCAAGTCAGCAGTGCGACTTCTCATCGGGAGGGGGTACTGCTCGCAAAAGGAGATCAAGGGTCGAACTGTGATCCACGAGACAGTCTACAAAAAGACGGCAAGCGAGGTCGCGGAATACTACCTCTCACTCAAGCGGGACTTGGAACGGTACCTCTCATACGAAGCAGCATCCCTTGATGCTGTCTTTGGCTCGGCCAAGTTCGACTTTAGTGCTGACGTTCAGCGAGTTCTGTCACTTGAGGAGAGTGGCGCTGATGTGCAGGAACAGGTTGATGACCTTCAGCACGGTGTCGAGGCCGCCTCAACCAGACTCTCAAACCATATTGCTGGTCGATTGGTGAACCTGGCTAAGGGTGATGTTCAGACAGCCCTGGAAGCCGCGGCAGCCTACAAGGATAGACCGATCCCAGCGATAATAGATGCTACCAAGAAACCCATTCCGACGACTGACTTTTCTCCGTTATTGCAGGCCTTTCAGGTGCAACTTGCGACGGAGTTTCGAGAGAGCTGCAACCAGTATGCCTCCAATCACGAGAGACTACAGAGCCTCCTCCAGAAGTACCAAGATGAAGTTGCCTCGTCGCGTATACCACTTTCCGAACTGTACCAGAACCTCCTAGATCAGTTTGAGTTGATCAGGGATTCAATGAAAGCCTGTGAGCAGCGAGCGGAGCTCCTGAACGAGAGGATATCGCAGTTCCAGAGATGGTATGATGTTGCGAAGACGTGTTCGGATTTCACGGTAAGATTGCTGACCCAGAAGCCCCTGAACCCTCTTGCTGACAGTCTCTACGATAAGCTTCAGAAGGGCGTTGTGTTCGAGATCCGTCAGGATTTAGCTACCCGCAAACTGAAGGCACTTTCAGATTGGGAGATCTTCCTCGGGCGCCTACAGGAGATTATCAATGAGTGGGAAACTGCGGCAGAGGAGAGACGCAGAGGTTTTCTTAAGGTGGTTCAAGACTATCGAGATGCACTGCAAGAGAGTGGCATATCGCAGTTCGACCTCGATCCGGCATACGATGACGCCGATCCGACAGTTGGTATGGCTCGCTTAAGAAGCGGTGCAAAGACCATCCTAGAGGCCGTAATGGCCAAAGTTGAGACTCTTTTGTCAAACACAAAGGCTGAGATCCTTAAGGCCGACAAGGTGTACGACCTTGACCAGTCTGTGGATGTTGCGAGTCTAGAGAGAGCCTGTACCGCAGTTGAACTAACCGCACAAAGGCTTCGCCTGGAACTGACCGATGAACTCGTGGGAGACCTGGAGAAACTGCGTGAATGGTTGGAACGGCTACAACAGGTCATCCATCCCGAAGGTTCATTAATCGGCCTAAGAGACGAGGTTGAGCTTGCGGTATCCTCTATCGCGAAGCAGTCGCTTAAGCCAGACGAAGCGCGTCTTCTTGAGGCCATTCGCAAGGCACAAGGCAATCTGACCCAGGTTTTGGTGTCGGCGCTAGCTACCAATGAAGTTTCATGTGTCGAAGAGTTTCTGCGCATCCTATCGGGCCTGTACCGGAAGGGCCGCGTGAATCTGGAGGCCAAGATAACAGCGCTGGGGGGCTGAACCTATGGATGTCCCACGGCTGATCAGAATGGCCAGAGAAACGCCGGTGGGAATACCTAACGATCTGTTTCTCCGGCTCCGACTTCCCGACGAATGCAACGTGTTCCCGAATGCGCAGTCCTTCAGAGAGGCACTGAACGGACATCGACCAATGCCCAATTCTCCAACTCTGATCGTCTGCGAGAGTGGGGATCGTCGTGTCCTTGAGCAAATGTCACTGCCCTTTGAGGACACACACTATGATTTCTACATGGATCCAGCCTTTAACGACGTTCTTTGCATGCGTTACGAGTTCCTTCGGAGCTTGGCTACGATCCCGAAGCAGTCTCAGGTTCCTCGCATTTTCGTGGAATTGGTCAAGAGGACTCAGCCGCGTGTGGCTGTCATCATGGTGATAGATGGCTTGTCGTATGGTGAGGCTCGCGACTTCATCCCTTCTACGCCTTGCCTGGTTGATGGCCTGTCCCTTACACGCGAAGGTATGTTGCGAATCGTAGGTAGTCCTACACTTGCTGAACGTCTTTTCAGCATTGGATATCGTTCACGGATCGGCTTCTCGTACTGGGATAGACACAATGATCTAGGAAACGAGATCTTCCGGGTGTTCGCTACCGACCAATCTTGTGTAGTGAAGAGCCTGGATGATGCCCTGATGAGACTTGCGGAGATGAAACTAGAAGAGAATACATTTGTTCAGATAGTCAGGAGTGGTCTGGATTCCTACGCTCATCATCACCTGGACAGACCCCCCGTGCATGAACTCACGGCTGAGATCTGTGCCGACATCAGAAGGACTGCACAGGTCCTGGCAAGCATGGCAGATAATTATCTTCTGCTGGTGACAAGCGATCACGGAATACTCTGGGAGGACACACTCGCGACTAGCAGCATACTGCCCGGTGGAGCGGGCTCACCCATCAGGTACTACAGCGCGAACGAGAGTGTGCCACAGTCCATGAGGAAGATCCTGGTTGCTGTAGACGAGGACGGCCACAAGGCCCTGCCGATTCGGTATCTTCGTCGAGCGCTTGGTTCGAGGGAGTGGGGTTGTCACGGCGGGATCAGTGTTCATGAGTCATTTGTGCCAATCATGGTGCTCGCACCCGATAGGGGGAAATCCAGTGCCTAGCAGAGTGTTGCTGCAGGTCGGTCGAGACATAGAGACCCGAGAGCAGGTCTTCCTCGAGGGAGATAGAGCGCGCACGGTTTTCATATGCGGAAAGCGTGGTTCGGGGAAGTCCTACACCCTTGGGGTATTAGTTGAAGAGCTGTTTGAGAAGTCTGGTGGCGATGTCACAGTCATCCTAGTGGATCCCATGGGGATCTTCCACACGATGGTTCTCCCAAACAAGGACCAGTCCAGAGAGCTTCTAGAGTGGGGCCTAGTCGAGAAGGGTCTGCCCGTCCGCCTGCTGGTTCCTGGAGATCCCGTACGTAGGTTTGGTGACAGTGAGATTGTGTCTACGCTGAAATCCCGAGGAGTCGACGTGCTGGGATTGAGGCTAAATCCAAGTGACCTTACTCCCGAAAACTGGTGCTCGCTATTCGATCTGAGCATTAACGACCTGATGGGGATCGCTCTCTATAGGGCTATCACCGGGCTTCAGGAGCGAGCGAAGCCGTATTACCTTCAAGACATTGAGCGAGCGATCATGCGGGACACCAGAGCCCAGGATAAGACCAAGGAGGCCCTTACCAATCGATTAAGTATTGCGCACCGGTGGGACATCTTCTCCGATGGACCAGGTGCGAACTGGGGACAGCTGTTCAGAGCTGATTCAGTGAACATTGTAGACGTAAGTGTGCTGGATCCTGGAAGCAATGGACTGCGCTCCTTGGTAGTCGACCTGATCACCAAGCAGATCTTCAGTGTACGGATTAGCGCTAGGAGAAGAGAGGAGTTCGGGCTTCAGCCGCAGATGCCCAGGGTTTGGCTGGCTCTTGATGAGGCTCATCAGTTTGTGCCCAGTAGCGGTTCGTCTTTGTGCAAGGAGTCCCTGACTAGATGGGTGAAGGAAGGCCGCCAACCTGGCCTTGGTCTCATCGCGGCTACGCAGCAGCCCTCTGCAATGGACTCTGACCTGTTGTCTCAATGTGATCTCATCATTGCCCACAAGATTACATCACTTGAGGACGTGCAAGCCCTAAACCGGCTCAGCGCCACTTACATGACAGGAGAGATGAAGTCAGTGTTGCGGAACATAGGGCAGCGAGGAGAGGCTGTTATGGTAGACGATGAAAAGGAGAGTGTCACAACGGTGGCAATCCGTCCCCGTAGGAGCAAACATGGGGGCGGAGAAACCGTGGAGAAGAAGCTACGGAAGCTGCTGTTCTAGGAGCTAGTAGCACGGAGGCAGTCCGGCCTCCAGGGTTACTCAGGCCGCCGGCCAGGTTCCTGTCACTCTAGATACCACGTGTCGGAATGGTTGCCTACGCTACCTGGCTGGGGTACGTATGCTCTGACAAGCAGTGTCGACTTCGGGCGGCAACAAAGGATGTGGAAAGCGATGCCCAATCTGAGCAGAGCCGATAGGTCTGTGTGGAACCAGGCAGGCGTCTTGTGCATCAATCCTTCTCAGAAGCAGAAGACCCGTACTGAGCAGGTTACGAGGAGCAGCCCGAAAGAGCGAGTGAAGCGCGATGTTAACATGCTGCGGGCGAAGGATACTGCAGGAGTTCCGCACACAAATGTTCTGTCACGAAGACTGCCTCGCTCGAAGGGTATATCCACACCTCACGGGCTCTGTCTGTCACACTGGCCGAGAGACTCACCAGTGCCCCCAGGTCAACTTGTCAGCCGGCTTGTGCGGCAGGTCTCGAACGGGCTAATGTACACGACAGGCCGGTCACGTGATTCACGCTTGTTCTGCGTGAAATGTCCACAATCCGGTCGGTATACTTGGGGAGCTTTCGCCAGCGGCTGCTTTGGTTCGGATTCGATCCTGTCCGTGGAATAGCATTCCATTCCCTGAAGAGAAGGGAGATGTGTTGTAGTTGGGCGGACTACGTGACGTGCTCTCAGGCCGAACATATCGTATGAACCTCCTTGTGAACGAGAATGTGATGGAGTTCATGTCAGCGGCAATGCAATCCAGCGGGGGCTTCGTTGGCCAGCTGATGATACGGGTTATAGCAGCTAGTTCCCCTATTCTGGAGTCAATTCTGTTCGAGTTTCCCTTGGATGCTAGCCCGTTACGCAGCAACATCAAGAAACTGCAGAAGAGTCAGGCGCGACGCGTGATGGTGGTGATCTGTCAGGCTCTGCTAGCCCCATTCTCTGCCAAGAAAGCTAGCCTCAAGGGTAGGGGCTTTTCCAAAAAGGAGCTGGTTTCTCGAGCTAGTGCCCTCTTCCAGTGGACCGACTCAGATCGCAAGTTCTTTGCTCGGCTCGTAAAGGATAGCGCCCAGCCCACCGGTGCCCTATCCTACGATCTTGGGGATCGTATCACCGAGGTTGCTGGTCTAGATGCTGGTAGTGCGCTCTGGCATGCACTGCTTGGAGAGATATGCAGCAGAGCTACACTGGTGGTTGTTCAGCAGATGATGTCCAGCGCCGGAGGAAGGATTGGCGAGGGGTGACAGAAGAACCGCTCCATGATGGGCTCTATCGAGCGCGAGGTTCGTTAATGAAGACGTCTAGACGGTGTCCGTCGATGTGTTTGTGTCGGCGAGTGAGACGGACCTCAGCAGTTTCCCTGTAGTCTTCCTTATGTTAGCGTTACATGTATGGGCGATTATCCCAATTGTCAACGCCGGCATGAACTTAACCCCTGGGAGGTGCGGACAAAAACCTGGACTTAAATGGGACAGGGGGATGTCCGTGTACTCACTCGAGGACCGTATGAAGGCAGTCGATCTCTACTTCAAGTATGGCGGTGGCTCGGCCGCCGTTCGCCGGGAGCTAGGTTACCCCTCGAAGAGAGCGCTGAAGTTATGGGTCAGGGAATACAAGAGCACCGGCGCGCTTCATGAGAAATACTACGGGGTCCACAGACCAAAATACTCCGAAGAACAAAAGCAGGCAGCGGTGGACTACTACCTGGAACACGGCCGTAGCCTGCGCAGAAGTGTCGATGCCCTCGGTTACCCTAACCGGGAAACACTGAGGCAATGGCTGGACGAGGCGATACCGGACAGGCGGGGACTTCGCGGAAGAAGGTCACTTCAGCCAAAGGTGGAACTCACCTGTGAGCAGAAAGAGGAGGCCGTCCTGGACCTGTGTTCTAGGGACGGACCGGCCAAAGAAGTGGCGGCGAAATACGGTGTCACCCGCGCTGCCTTGTACAAGTGGAAGAACGGTCTGCTCGGGAAGGAGTCACCGTTGAAGAGGCGTAAGCGCAAGAAATCCACACTGAACGACGACAAGAACGCATTGATGGCAAAGGTGGAGTCGCTTAAGCAGCAGGTAGATACGTTAGAAAAGCAGATCCACCGGCTTCAACTTGAGCGAGACGTCATGGAAGTGACGGCGGAAATCCTAAAAAAACCCTCATGGTCGCCCCGCGAACACAACGTAGGATGAAAATGGCTAGCGCCTCTAGAAGTGTCCACTGGGCCGAGGCAAAGGCCGACAGTCTTTGTGGTACCCACAACCCGTAAAAAAAACTGGCCCCGCAACCTTCGAGTACAACGTAGTGTGCCTACGAGCACGTGTAATAAAGTTCTAACTGTTCAGGTTGCAGCGTCTCGGCCTCCATTAGGAATGAGAGGGGTAGGGCAATGGAGGCAATCATCGAGCGCTGTGCGGGGCTGGATGCACATCAAGAGAGCATAGTGGCATGCGCAATATGCGGTTCCTTGGATCGAAGGCCGACCATGACGGTGGCGGTTTACGGAACCACGACAGCTGAGTTACTGGTGCTTGTCGATTGGTTAGAAGGGTCAAGTCCTTTTCTTTCGTAAGCGTCAAGCTGCGCACACCTAGCGTGGCGTCCGCCCCAGGAAGATAATCTCCCCAAACGTCCTCGGGGAGGTTTTTTTGTGACTAAGGCTGAGCAGTTGCAGCGGCGCCAGGAGTGGGAGGAACGGCTGGCCGCCTATCACGCCAGCGGCCAAAGCGCCCGGGCCTGGTGTGAGGCCAACGGAGCAAAACTGCACCAACTCCGGTACAGACTCGAACGGGAAAGGACGAACAGCGCCGGCGAGCCCGCATCAACCGTATGGCTCAAAGCGACGGTTGCGGCCGACTCCATGTTGCGAGTCAGGATAGGTAATGCCGTCATCGAGGTGGGAAGGGGTTTTGACCCTGACCTTCTGGCGGCGGTGGCGCGTTCGCTGGTTGGAGCATGCTGAGTGAAGCTACTGCGGCCACCGTTCACTTGGCCTTGGGCGCCACAGACCTTCGAAAGTCCATCGACTCTGTCAACGCCGACGTGATTTTGACCCCCTAACGCCGGCCGGGATCTGACCCCCCTACCTCTAGACCTTCGGACCCGAGTAGACTCCCGCGCGCGCTTTCTCCTTTAGCCTGTAGCTCTCACCTCGGATGTTGATGATGTGTGAGTGGTGCAGCAGCCGGTCGAGAATGGCGCTGGCCAGGACCGCGTCGCCCATCAGCTCGCCCCAGTCCCCGAAACTCTTGTTGCTGGTCACGATGGTGCTCGACCTCTCGTACCTGGCGCTCACCACCTGGAAGAACAAGTCGGCCTCGAGGCTGTCCAGTGGAAGGAAGCCGACCTCGTCGCAGATCAGCAGCTTGGGCCGAAGGTACATGGCCACTCTCCGGCGGATCCTGCCCTCCTCGTGCGCCTTCTTCAGGTCAGCCAGCATGTCGTGGGCTTTGGTGAAATACACGCTGATCCCGTGCTTGACGGCCTCCATGCCGAGGGCTATCGAGAGATGGCTCTTGCCCACCCCAGGCGGCCCCAGGAACACCACGTTCACCGCCTCGTTCAGGAAGGACAAGGTGGCCAACTCCATGACCAGTTTCTTGTCCACGCTGGGCTGGAACTCGAAGTCGAACTCCTCCAGCGTCCTCTTGAAGGGGAAGTGGGCCAGTTTGCTCCTGGCTTCGACGTTCCTTTGGTGTCTCTTGGCGATCTCCTCTCCCAGGATGTCGGAAAGGAAGTCGGCGTAGGTGGCGTTTTCGGCCGCGGCCTTCTGCAGCCTGGAATCAAGGATCTCCGAAGCCTGCAGGAGCCCCAGAGTCTCGAGGCAAGCCCGCGCCTTCTCCAGGGCGATCACCGGCCATCGCCTCCCGCCACCGCCGCGTACACCGATAGGGGTCTGGTTTCTACCACCGGCTCCTGCACCCGGATGCCCAGGGGCTCGCGCCGAGGCACCGGAGCCGACATGGGGATCCCGCTGTACTGGCCCTCGACAGATTGCCTTGTGCCGGGCGTCCTGGCCTTCTCGAACAGCGCCACTCTCTTGTCCTGGTAGCGAACTTCTACCGAGAACCCAAGGTCCACCACCGCGACCTCTTTCCTCGCCAGCTGCCAGGGTACCCCGTAGTAGGACCTGTTGAAGGAGACGAAGCCGTCCCTGGCTACCTTGCGCATTTCGGTTAGGTAACGTACTAGGGTGTCTGGCCTGGGCAGAGAGTTCAACTTCTCCTCCTTGAACCTGTCCACGGGCCTCTCGTTGGTCGTGCCGTGCACCCGGCGCCCGACTTCAGCGCACCACGTGAGCGCCTGCCTGTTTAGGTCGAGGAGGTCGCGGAACTTCCTCTCCGGCCAGAAGTTCCTCTTCACGTACTTGACCCCCGACTCAACCTTGCCCTTGGTCTGAGCCCTGTAGGCGTGACAGAGTTCGGGGATGAAGCCGAACGTTAGGGCGAAGTCCAGGAACTGCGGGTTCCAGATAGGGTTCTTCTGGCTGTCGACATCCAAGACCACGGTCTTCATCCTGTCAAAGAGCACTTTCTGGGGAACGCCGCCGAAGTGCTCGAAGCCGTGGATCAGACACTTGATGAGCGACGTGGTATCGCTCCTGGTCGTGAACTCCACATACATGTCCCTGGAGTACCCCAGCGTGAGGACCAGGAAGTACAACCTCTTTTTCCGACCGTTCTCTATGTACTTGACCTCGCCCCAGTCTGCCTGAGCCTGTTCACCGGGCCCGGTCTCGTAACGCATCACAGCCTCAGGCTGCCGGAGCGCCCTGAACGGGTGCACAAACTCCTTAAGAATGGAGATCCCGCCCGGGTAACCTAACTGCCTAATCTCCCGAAGGATTACCACACAGTTCAAGACGCCTTTACCCACAAGTTCCAGGACCTTTTCCTTGTATGGATCGAGCAACGACGGCCTCTTGGGCGCCGGCTTTCGCTCCGGTACCTCCCTGACCCGCAGGTACTTCCTCACCGTGTTCCGAGAAACACCCAGTTCACGTGAGATTTCCTTGATGCCCTTGCCACTTCCGTGAAGCTCAAATATGCTCAAGACAGACCCTCCTCCCAGCATTCGACCTCTCCTTTGCGTTGGCGTGCTAAGGAAAGGCTTCTTGGGTGGGGGGTCAATTCCATTCCGGCGCTATGGGAGGTGCGGACAAAAACCTGGACTCAAATGAGACAGGGGGATGTCTGTGTACTCACTCGAAGATCGTACGAAGGCAGTTGAACTCTACTTCAAGTATGGCGGTGCCTCGGCCGCCGTTAGGCGGG
>DULO01000103.1 GCA_012840345.1 Candidatus Fermentithermobacillaceae bacterium | reverse complement strand
TCGACCATTACCTGCGCTGGTACAACGAGGAGCGAATCAAGATGTCGCTTGGTGGAAGGAGCCCGATGGAATACAGGCGAAGCCTTAAGTGCGTATCATGAAGTCCAAGAAAACGTCCGCATCCCCATGGGGTCAATTTACCACCGGCGCTAACAACTCCTACCCCGGAGAGGAAGTCAAACAGCATCTGGGATACGATCTGCCTTACTATGCCCTCCAGTTCGGCATCTCTCCCGATCTGTGCCCTCGGGGCCTCACGCATAGCTCTTGAGACGTTTTTCCCTTGCAAGAATTCGATGAGATCCTTGTCATCCCGGTCGTGGAGCCTAATCGTGTACTTCATTGACTTGCTACCTCCCACTTGAAAGCCTAAGGCATTCACGCGAGCACTCAAGGAGAGAGGCAGATTAATGCAGTTTCGTGTGTATTAAGAACAAGGCATATACCTGTCGGCTCTTTGCCCGACACCCGCCTGGCTCCTGCCAGACCAGCGTCGGACAAGGCGAATGATCGCTTGGCGTAATAGGCAGCTGCCGGTCAACTGACCGACGTTGCAAGACACGTGTCCTCCTCATGCCAGACGCAAACGGCCTCGTATGATTGTCACCCTGCCGGGAGTTCGGAGAGAAGAAGACATTGCAAGGCAGGACAACTGCTGGCCCCTTAACAGACACCCAGCGCTGAAACGCTGGTCTGCGAACTAGGCCATCCGACCATGATCATTTGTGTCTCCAAGGTATCACCGTGCCATGATCCAATAACCCAGCTCTTGGGCTTATAGAGTACCCACTCGTGGCGGGCACTCTCCAGCAGTACGCAAATTACTGTAAAAAGTGCAATCTCTTTTCAATCTCCTGGAGATGGCCTTCCTCACCGCTTAGCCTGTCAGTGATGGATGGTTGGCGAAACGATCTCACCGGAGGAAGATGCAGAGATGAACAGGCTCCTTGACGCCAAAGAGGTCGCAGAGATTTTGTGTGTCTCCTCGGCTCGTGTATACGATCTCACGAGACGACATCTCATCCCTCACACCCACATAGGGCGTCAGGTCCGTTACGACCCTGATAGCCTGGCTGAGTGGGTACGGGCTGGTGGGCAATCTCTCGGTTCTGGCTGGAAAAACGAGCCATCGACCCCATCCAGGTAGATAGCAGCAATCTATGTCAGACAGC
This sequence comes from Candidatus Fermentithermobacillaceae bacterium, assembly GCA_012840345.1. GTDB lineage: Bacteria > Bacillota > Sulfobacillia > Fermentithermobacillales > Fermentithermobacillaceae > DULO01. The sequence goes on along the minus strand of DULO01000103.1, from coordinate 10,660 downwards.
TGTCCTCGTCTGATAACCTCATCGGAAGTCATCTTGAGCACATCGGCCGCCGCAGTGTACTATCCGATTTGAACACAGACAGACACCGCGCCCGGCCAAGTGGCGGGATTCCGCCGGAAAGGAGGCGCAGACCATGTCCCGAAGACTGGGACAGGTAATTCAGCGCGGTGCAGACTCGTGGTTAGTTAGGATCTTTCTTGGAACAGACGACAATGGAAAGCGCTTGTACGCGAACAAGACGATCCGAGGTACTCGAAAGGACGCGCAAGCGTATCTGAACGCTTGGCTGCGGGACAAGGACCAAGGGTTGGTAGTTCGGCCCAGTAAGATTACGCTTTCAGAGCATATGGACTACTGGCTTGACACGCACGTTAGCACAAAGGTAGAACCCGAGACGCTGAGCAACTACCGTGATATCGTCCGGCTGTACATCAAGCCTACGCTTGGGTTCAGGAGGATTTGTGACCTCACGCCACTAGAGATTCAGCGGACATACGCTTCCATGAGGTCACACTTGTCGTCACGAACGGTGGTATTGGTTCACACGCTACTGAAGAGTTCTCTGGACGTGGCAGTAGCGTGGGGCCGACTATCGAGTAACCCGGTGGGGTTCGTTGATCCACCCAAGCGTGAGTCTCGTGAGATGACAGCGCTCAATCCGGAAGAGTGCCTGCGTTTCATCGAGGCGGCCAAGTCGGATCCTCTGTACCCGCTGTTCCTTGTGAGCCTTAGCACAGGCATGCGACCTGGAGAGATCTTGGCGCTCAAGTGGAAGGACGTCAATCTCGACTCTGGAACCCTCCAAGTGAATCGGAGTGTCACTAGGAAGGGTCGCTACAAGGATCCCAAGACCAAGAAAGGTCGGCGCCAGATACAGCTAACACCAACGGTTGTCGAAGTCCTTAGGCAGCATAGAGCCGAGCAATCCCGAATGCTGCAGGAGACGGGCGAAGGGTCGCTGGACACAGACCTAGTCTTCGTACAGAAGAACGGCAGACCTTGGAAGGACCGCAACGTAGCCCGACATCATTTCAAGCGGATCTTGGAGAAGGCCGGTCTGCCCGACATCCGGCTATACGACCTGCGCCATACTTTCGCAACTACGCTGCTCCTCAACGGAGAGCATCCCAAGGTGGTTGCGGATATCATGGGCGATTCGACTGTGGAGACGGTTCTGGACACGTACTCACATGTCTTGCCGATCATGCACAAAGGTGCGGCCGACAAGATTGAGACCCAGTTTTTCAGAGATAAGCCCGTATAACCTGAGTTTCGGTGGGTTTCGCACACAACTCGCACACATTTGCGGGTTACGGAGATGTTCAGTGGAAGGAAATTAGGCCAATAGACTGGTCGGGCTGCCGCGATTTGAACGCGGGGCCTCTTGAACCCCATTCAAGCGCGCTACCAAGCTGCGCCACAGCCCGACCGCAGTAGTTATTCTAGCACAATGCCTTCGAACTCACAACCTTGGTAGCAAAATCGTCTTGACGCCCAGCACATTAGTAGACGCGTCGGCAATCGCAGTTTCCCTCGATAGCCCCTGAGCAGGTATACTCAGCATAGGACTCGATTGCATCGAGAGTTCACAGCTTCAGGAATCTGGGTATACCGGAGGCGCGCATGGCACAGGCCAACGACGAGCATCTTTCGAAGAGACCGCGCTCCCCGCTCAAGTGGGCAGGGGGAAAACGTTGGCTTGTCCCGCATCTGCTCCCTATTTGGCGCGGGCACGCGCAGAGGAGGCTGGTGGAGCCCTTCTGCGGCGGGCTTGCGGTTACGCTCGGTCTTAGGCCTCGCAGGGCATTGTTAAACGACGTCAACCCCCACCTAATCAATTTCCTGACCTGGGTTCGGCGCGGCCTTCAGATAGATATTGAGATGGCCAACGACCGCGAGCTCTACTATGCCCACCGGAGGCGGTTCAACGACCTAATCGCCCAAGGGCTTTCGAATACCAGGGAGGCCGCCTCGCTCTTCTACTACCTAAACCGCACCGGGTATAACGGGTTGTGCCGGTTTAACAAGCGCGGCAAGTTCAACGTTCCTTTCGGCAGGTACGAGAGCATCAAGTACACCACTGACTTCTCCGCCTACAAGGACGTGTTCGCTGAGTGGGACTTTACCTGCGGAGATTTTGAGGACGTCCCCGTAACGGGAGATGACTTCATCTACGCTGACCCCCCTTACGATGTGGAGTTCACCCAGTATTCTAAAGATGGGTTTGCGTGGGACGACCAAGTAAGACTCGCTAAGTGGTTGTCCAAGCACCCCGGACCGGTTGTGGCGTCCAACCAGGCGACGCCCAGGATAATCAGACTGTACCGTGACCTCGGGTTTGATATCCGCTTCCTCGATGCCCCTAGGATGATTAACTGCACCGGAGACAGGACCGCCGCTAAGGAGATTCTCGCGTCGAGAGGGATATGAAGGCAGCATGCCTTCTCGTTTGGACACAGAATCCCGCAAACATCGTTGCAGGTTTGATGGGATTGGGGGAAGACGCACTGCATCGTGTATCGTGACTCGGAATCCGCCCGCACACCGGCTTGCCACCCCTGGGCTACTGCTTAGTCGTCATCCCCCCGAACCATGTTCCCAGCGTATGCGTCGAATATATGATTGTGGAGTTCATCGCGGAGGCGAAAGGAGTTGGTGTCGTGAAACGCATAGTGATCCTACTACTTGCTCTAGGAGCAGTACTAAGCCTATCCGCGTGCTCAAGCGAGTGGGAGTCCGGCTCGACCGAACAGTACGAGAAGGTTAAGTACGCGATAATCAAGGTCAACGGACTCTACCTCTTGTACGGTTCCTACAGGGATGCCTCGATAGTCGAAGGGGCCTTCGACCTCGCGATGAGAGGGAAATAACCTGTTGACCCATGTCACTCTAGCCCGCTCCAATGCCGTAGACCGATCCCGGAGCTCTAAGCCGGGTCTGAATATCCAACTGGATGTCCAGATTCGGGAAAACCTCGTCGTTCCACTTTGGCTCTAGCTCTTGCCATATGCGTGGATCGGTCCTGTAGAGTTGGTAGCCGAAGCCGTAGATGTCTGAGCGGAATTCTCTTTGCACTTTGTTCAAGGTGGTCAGGGCTTCTCGCATTATGAGATCGCGCAAGGAGTCTTCGAGAGCCGACACCAGTCGGGTATCCTTGAAGCTAAGGCTCAGCGGTGCCTGAGCTACCTCCACGTCAACGTGTATTTCCACGTTGAACTTGATCCCTTCCTTGAGGTCCGGCTTAATCGATGAAGAAGCCCGGATGACCTTAAGCCCCATCATCTCACCTGAGCCGGTCGGGTCGGGGACTTCAAGCGCGCTTTGTTCGAGGCGCCCGTCGATCCACAGGAATCCTCGGGCCTCGCTGTCGTCTAAGAGTCCCACCAATTTGTCATCCCGGTAGGCGGCTATTCCTATGTCGATTGTCACGGCCGGCAATAGCTCACCTGTGCCCGCTTCTTTGTATGGTTGGAGGTAAGGAGAGTCATCGGGCAGTTCGCCTTCTATAGACCGGCCTACTACCACAGGTTGTTCCACGCTGATGGACTTCTCAGTTTGCTCGACCTCCTCGCCTTGCCTCTTGACCTGAACGTCTTTGGTGCGTCTGCCTACGGTGTGCATGGTCACCGGTTCAATGCCGGGTTCAGTGAGCCTCACCGCGAACTCATTCAGGGTTGTCATGACCGTCTGGCCGCTGCCGATGGCGGCTTGGGCAAGGCTCGACAAGGTGCGGGAAGGGAGGGGGTTTAGGTATGGACGCTGCAGCAACCCCGCTCCGGTGTCGCAGGTGGCGAGAAGAGCGGAACCTCTAATATCCGCCGTTCGAACGAGGTAATCGATGTAAGCCCCAATGCCTTGGCGCGCCAAGGCTTGACCGCATATGATCGTGTTGACTTGTCCCGTGGTCAGCCTTCGCGGGAGGCGGCGCTGAGCGTTGGATATGGCCGCCGCGATGGTGTTGGCCTCATCTCGCAAGACCACTGCCACGACCTGAGACACGGTGGCGCCTCCGGAAGTGCCCGAAGCCAGGGCCCCCGGGTTGATTACCTCAAGCGACACGATTACCCTTCCTTCTTCGCCCTTGTCTAAGCCCATGGAGCCGATTATCCCTATCTCGTCCACCTCTTCCAGGTCCCAGCAGCCGGCTGTCGTTAAGGCGGACAGTAAGGCAAAAACAACGGGTATCAGGAGTTGTCTAGCGAGTGGGCGTGTTCTCACCGCCCGTGTCCTCCCTTCTTCTTGATGAGAGTGGCCACGTATACCAGACCGATAACGCCCACAAAGACGACCAGAGTCCAGGGACCGGTTACTTCGGGAGACTGGAACGGGCCTATCATGAAAACGTCGGTTATCCTATGGGATACCGGGATCACGCCGATAACGAACAACGCTACGGCGACGCTCTTGTAGGATAGGTTCAACGAGTCGCCTATCAAGATGGACGCTGATAGGAGAAGCACCGTTACGTCGAAGGTGACTCCAAGTATCCAAGCGGCGAGCAAAAGCAGATCCGCCCTTTCGATGACCGTGGAGACATGAACTGAGCCTGCCACAGAGAGAAGCGGAGTGATGCTCTCCTCGGCTTGCTTGGGACCGAGAGTGGTCAGCACGATGATGGTTACGACAACGAGAATAACTCCCGTGAACATGAGGCTTACCATGATGCTCTTTCCGACTCGTGTCGGTTCCTTGGTAAACCTGCCAAAGGACAAGGCGATGGAACCCGTGACGGCTCCCAGGAAGGTAGGCGAGATAGACGCTACCAGGACGGGTTTCAGGCCGTTGGCTAGTATTGGCTTGAGCCCCGCGACGGGCGCTGCTCTTGACGCGTACACCAGGATGCAGCCGCCCACCACTATTATGGCTAGGGCGGTGAAGATGATCTCGGCCGCCCGGCCCATCGTATCAGGCCCGCATACTGCGCCGTACAGGGCAATCAGCAGCACCGGTAACGCTAGCGCCCACCCCGGCGTTCTTTGCATGAACTGAGTTATTATGACCAGGGACATGGTCCGGATTCTGGCAAGGCATAGTACGTACTGGCTAAGAGCTACCGTGAATGTGGCGACTGTGCCCGCGATACGACCGAGCACGGCATTGGCGATATGTCCCAGACTCTTCTTGGGGAACGCCATGGCTACTCCCGCGCTGAGCCATGCTACGAGACAACTCGCGACCGTGGAGATAATGGCGGCTATCCAGGAGTCACGGGGGGCGCCGCCGTAGTGAACCACGGGGAGTATGATGAGCATCGAGCCCATTCTGACTATCGCCGCTATGAGCAGGAGTTGCCGGGCACTGATCAGGCCTTCGCTCATCTACGGCTCCCTTCCTTCCTTGGGATCCCTAGGCTTCGGGAGCGGTCCGCGGGAGAACCGGTTCTTGTGGCCAAGGGGCCTGGTTCTAGGCCTCAACTCCGCCGGGGCGAAGAGCAGTTTTCTTAGCAGCCTGGGTACGTTCCCAGGGGTGTACATCTGGAAGTAGGGCACGCCAAGGGTTTTTAGCGACGCTATGTGATAGATGACCGCCAAGACCCCCAGCATGAGCCCCGGTAGGCCAAGCACCGATCCCAGCAGTAGAAATGGAAACCGTAACAGTCGATACGCCAGGGCATTTTCGGCTCTAGGCACAGCGAAAGCAGCGATTGTCGCGAACATCACGACGATGATTAGGCCCGGAGGCACAAACCCTGCCTGTATGGCGGACTGTCCGAGAACCAAAGCGCCCACTATGCTGACCGCCGGACCGAACTGCTTGGGCAACCGGACTCCAGCTTCTCGCACAATGTCCAGCACGATCTCGGTGAAAAATGCCGTTATCGGGAGAGGGAGGGGCACGCCCTCTTGGGTTGCCGCCACGTTGAGCAGAAGGGGAAGGGGAACAAGTTCGTGATGATAGTTTACCACCGCCACGTAGAAAGGCGTGGCCAAAGTAGAGATCATGTAAGCAACCAGTCTCAACAACCGAAGGGCCGTTGTCGACAGGGATTGCATGTAATAGTCCTCCGCGGTCTCGATTAGCGCGAAAAACTGAGATGGCAGCAACATGGCAAAAGGTGAGCCGTCCACGAGAACTGCCATAGATCCAAGGTTTAGCTTCGCGGCGGTGGTATCCGGACGTTCTGTTAGCCTGCTCACAATGAAAGGAGAATATGGGCGCTCCGCTATGAGGTCGCGAATCATCCCGGGATCCAGTACGATGTCCGTATCGATGTTCTGGAGGCGGCGCCGCAGTTCATCAACTATTTCTTTAGGCGCGATGTTTCTAAGGTAAAGCAGTCGCACTTCTGTTCTGGATTGTCTTCCGAGGACCAATCGTTCTATGGCCAAGTCGGCGGTCCGCAACCGCGTGCGGATCATGGCAATGTTTGTATCGATGGACTCGGTGAACCCCACCTGGGGGCCTAAGACGGTAGATTCAGACGTCGGCAGTTCCGGCGCCCGGGTAGGCGGGTGGGCGGCCTCCACGCCTATGGCCTCGCTTATTCCGTCTATTAGAACTGCCGTGTCCCCCTTGACGATTGTGTTGATGACTTCCTCGAATGTGTGCATGAGGTGGAGCTCGCTTGCCGCCGGAAGTCTAAGGCTCACGGTTTTCAGGAGGTCAACAGTCTTGGAACTCCCGGAATCGCCCGGGATCAGGTCTTCGGACTCAATCGTCAAAGCCTGGACTACGGATCTGATTACCGTTTCCACGCTCACCATGCTCTTTAGGAAGATGACCGCGGCTTTTCTTGGCTGTGTTTCGCCGGTGAGCAGTTCGCGGACGGACAGGTCCGGCGCGTTGCCAAACTCTGCTTTGATCACTTCGAGATTGCACGCGAGGTCAGGCGAGAGGAGCCTTTCTCGGGCATTTTCGGTAATCATGGCGTCGCGGATTCCCCCTGGGAGCGTAAGCGTACAACATGCATTTTCCCCAGTTATGGACTGTTAAATGCGGGAGAACCTGCTATGACAGGCAAGAATGTATCAAGCTTGCCAGGTACCTGCGGGTGAGCCCTGTCTTGCTCGCGGCATGCGTCCAAAATAGAAGCCGATTAGGAAGATGCCGAGCATGTACAGGTAGCATAGTATGAAGCCCGAGTTCTGAGTGATATTGCGGGTGAACAGGGTCATCATCTTGAAGACGGTGGATAGGACGCCAAACGGAAACAACTGCGGGAGCAGAGAGAGTATGCCGACGCTTCTTTGCGTGCCGTCAAGGAGCTGGAACTGCCACACGTAGAGGCCTAGAGAAAGGAGCCACGTCGCGTTTCCGATTAGGATGCTTTTGTACGCTTTCTGCCCGGCCCGTCCGCAGTATGAACCGACCCATCCCCAAAAGAGGATGAACGCGATTTCCCACACGTGGACATAGCGGAAATAGAGTGTGTTTACCCAGGCCGACTCCACAAATACCGTCGGGATGAAGCCCCATAGGAACGGGATCATGGTAAGCAGAAGTATCTTCGCGTTGCGCAATGAAAACCCTCCTAACGGTTTCGGCCCGGCACGGACGGACAAGGGACCCTGATGCGTCTACACTATCTTACTTCTATGGAGAAACGAGTTGTACCTGCCAGTATCATTGGATTAAGGAACGCCCTTGGCCGTGAGCACGTCAATGAGATATGGGGATCCCGAACCTGATGGAGGTATGACATGACTCACAGGCACAAACGGGCGACCATGCTTGCCGTCCTAACTATGTTGACCTTGGTAGGGTTGCTGGCGATAACCGTTACCGCTTGTCTCGGGAGAGAAAGCGGAAAGACCGGTCGAGAAGGCGCAAACCTTGAAGAAGGCGCGCAAGAAGGGGTTGTATACGAAAACCTGGAGTACGGGTTCAAGTTTTCGCTTCCAGACGGATGGAAAGGCTACTCGGTGGAGCTTGACGAATGGATAGGGACCAACGTTGACGGCAGTGAAGGACAAGACCCCTGTCCGAACGGCCCCATCATCACCATCAGGCATCCTGAGTGGACGGAAGACAAACCTCGCCAGGATATCCCCATTATGGTGTTCACGCTTGACCAATGGGCCGAACTGTCGGAGGGTAGGTTCAGTGTCGGAGCCGCTCCCGTAGGGCCTACCGAGTTAGGGCGAAACGACGCTTACGTGTTTGCCCTACCCGCCCGGTACAACTACGCCTTTCTTGAAGGGTACGCGGAAGTGCAGGGCATCTTGGACGGAAACCCGCTTGAGGTCTGGGATTTACACAAGGCCACGTAGCGAAGCTCTCGAGCGCGTCGGGACCTGAGACCTATTGCGCTCGAGAGACGACTTGTTCGCTTAAGTCTTACTTGGAGCTAGGGCCTAGAAAGCCCATCGCTTTGAAATAGACTGCCTGGACGCCTCGAGCAGTCGCTTCCGCCGAGTGGGTATCGCGGACATATTGTCTTCCGAACTCCCCGACATCTCGATACTTGGGATCCTCCAGGACCTCCCGTATCTCGGCTGCGAGAGTTTCGGGGTGGACTTCCTTCGGAGCGTCTCTTGAGGTGAAATTACGGACATCCAGATGATCCACGTTTTCCTTTGTCACGGGGCCGTAGTCTCCTTGAGGGCCGGCGACAATGACGGGTTTGCCGCAGGCCATAGCTTCCAGGACGACGCGGGACATCCCAATGGTGAGGTCGCTAACCTGGTACAGCGAAGCCATATCACTGACGAATCCGAGGCAACGAACAGTTTCCCTCCCGGTCATCTTGTTCACCCGGTCCGCCTCTCCGGCTACCCTGCCAAGATAGTCCCCATCGCCTGCGATGAGCAGGCGAAGGTTTGGGTACGAGGCAAGCAACGGGACTACCGCCTGGATCGTTTGACAAGCCGTTAGGCTCAGGTCGTTGTTCATGCGGGAGGCGTAAACGAGGACCGGAACGTCCTCCGGCTCTATCCCATAGGCTTCTCTTAGAGCCTTCACCTCATCGGGTGACTTGGGGCTAAACTCATCGCAGTCGATCCCGTTTGGAACCACGGCCACTTTACTTGGGTCAAATCCAAACTCCCTGACGATGTAATCCTGGATGTCGTGGCTTACCGCTATCGTCAGGTCGCCGGCGCGCGTTACCATGTTCCAGGGAAAACCCGACACGAAAGTCCAGTGATAAGTGGTTACAAGCGGGACTTTGAAACGCCGCGCCACGTGAGTCCCTAACCAGGCGGGAATCCTAGCGTGGGTGTGGATTACGTTGATTGGGTTGTCTCCGGCCATCTTCTCCCCGACTAGTCTAAGAAGCAGGCGATACGCGCGCATCAGGTTGAGGGGATTCCTGGAGTTCAGAGGGACCTCGTAATGAGGTATTCCGCTGTCGAGTATGTCCTGCACTCGTCTGCCGCCGGCCGAGGCTACAATAACATCCCAGCCTAAGGTCTTCAGGGATTTGCTCAGACTGACGATGTGGGTTTCCGCGCCGCCAATATCCAAACCCATGGCCAGTTCCAAGACCACGGGTCGAAACGTATGCTTTGAGGCGCAAGTGCTCCTAGGTTCAATAGGTACGTCAGACACGGATCACGCCTCCGTTTGACACAAGCGTTGCCCCTTAACAATCAACCTCCATTTCGCCGGACTGGGGACATGTTCCTTTGAGGAAGACTCGCTGGGCTCGCCATGCGTTTGTTTACCGTGGCTCTTAGGCAGACCCAGGGCAGAGTTCCGTCACTTCGAGGAGAATCAAAGGTGATTCCGCCTGCCGGTTTTCCTGGATCTCTCCCGTTTTGGCTTTTCTCTATAACCATCCTCAAGAAGAACTCGCCCAAATGGCAGCACACGTGTTTTTCAAAAAGTCAATACCCGAGACAAAAATGGGAGGGATTTCCTATACTGTGTCGAATCCACACCTGATGGGCGTCAGCGCCGGCTCATATTCTCTTGCCGAACTGATGTTTCCCACACTGTGTGTCGGGGTGGCCTTCGCCGCGCTATTGAACAGGACTTTCGGGCTTACTGAAGGTGTCCCGGCGGAGTTCTCGGATGTGAGCGACACTGACTGGTTCAAAGCAGATATCGAGAAAGCCTTAGCTGCGGGGTACATAAAAGGATACCCTGACGGAACAGTTAAACCAAACAACTACATTACAAGGCAAGAAGCATCGTTGGTCTTAGCTCGTCTTCTATCCCTCAGTCAAGATGTTGAAACCTACTACTTCAGCGATTATGACTCAATAGCCGAGTGGAGCAGGTGGGCAGTTATGGCCTGCGCTCGCCGGGGTCTCATGATTGGATATCCCGATGACTCCTTCGGCCCCGAACGGAACATTACCAGGGCCGAAACAGTTACTATCCTGGACAGGATATTTGCCGAGGTTTACAACGCTCCAGGGGTGTATGGAACCGAGGTTCCGACGGAGGTCGAGGGCAGCGTAGTTGTGACTTCCACAGGCGTCACGCTGCAGAACCTGACGATCCATGGAGACCTCCTAATCGCTCAAGCTGTGGGCGACGGTGAGGTCACGCTCAAGAACGTTGTGGTCAGGGGCAAGACGCAGGTCAGCGGTGGTGGCGCGAATAGCGTCGTCGTTATCGATTCAACTCTCCGCACGGTCGACGTGGACAAAGAAGGCGTAACCCTGAGGGTCCAGGGAACGACCGTGATCGACACGGTGAACCTCAACGCGGGCGCACGCGTTGAAGAGGACGGAGTCGAAGGCGACGGCGTGAAAGACGTCAACGTTGATCC
>DULO01000102.1 GCA_012840345.1 Candidatus Fermentithermobacillaceae bacterium | reverse complement strand
TGCGGGCGACGAACGCCCCGCGGTACTCCATCTCCATGGCGAGATTCGCCTTGAAGTACTCGAAGATGAACGCAGAGTACTTCTTAACCGCCCTGAACATTGACCCTCTTCACCCCCATCCTGTAGATGACCGAAACTACCAAGGAGCAGGCCGCAAGCCATATCCCCTGGCGGACGAGCATGGATGTCCAATCCGAAGCCGAGAACGAGACGAACGTCTTGACGGGACCGTAGATGATCAGGCTCGTTGGCATGGCCGACGCAATCTTTCTCAGGAACTCGGGGAACACGTCCAATGGGAGCATCATTCCGCCGAAAATCATCACCAACCGCTGATAGAGAAAGCGGAAAGCCCAAGTGTCTTCCGTCCAAAAAGCGAGCAGGCCTAGTCCGAACTGGGCTGTGTAGTCTATGGAAAACCCGATGATAACCCCGACCAGGCCCGCCAGGAGCGAAAGAGGCGTGAAAGCAGGCGGACCCACGGCTATCCAGGTGACGGTCCCCGCGATGGCCAGGCTCAGGACAAACCGCAGCGCCGCCTCGGCCATGTAACCGGCGTAGTGAAACAGCGGGTAGCTGTACGGCTTGTTGAGCCTGTAGGCAAGTGAACCAGACTTGACTTCCTCGTCGATGGTAGCGCCCATCCTGGGCATCCCCATGGCCATGCTCTCGGACATCGCCAGGTACCAGATCATCTGGCGGATAGTGAATCCGGAAATCTCGACGGCTCCCTCCCAGCTGTAGGTGGTCTTCCAAAGCTGGATGAACACATACATCACAACGACGAGGAACAGCTGGCGGAAAAGCACGTCGTAGACGTAAGCCGTGTTTGAGAGAAGCGTCACCTTGAACACCTCAAAGTACTTCGCCACCTGAGCAGCCAGCGACCCTCCGGGCGCGAGCGTGGGTTCCGCGGATCCGGATCTGACCGGATCTGCGGATCCAGGACGGTCGGCAATGCGGGCAGGCGCCTCTCGTCTTTCTCCTCCTGGAGGCGTAGGAGTAGACACCTAGACCGCCTCCCCGCGGCTAGTTTCCCCCGAGTCGCCGGCTTCGTCGACGTCAACTGATCCGCCGTCATGACTGTCGTGACCGTCATGACCGAACCCACCGACTCGTTCGGTCTCGCCGGCGTCTTCCACTACATTGGCCCCGTCGTCCGCAGCGGTCTTGCCGGTGTAGATAGCCGCGATGATATCCTCCAGCGGCGGGTCCGAGATGGAGATGTCCTGGACCTCGCATTCCCTCAGGATAGCCGCGATAACCTCGTCGATACCCTGGACTCTTGTGTCCACTTCCAGTTTCATGCCGGTCTCCTTTGCCTTCAGAACCTTGACGCCGGCTACATCCAAGTCCGTGACGGCGTGGGACACCCTGAGGTCTATGACTTTCTTGTGCAGGTACCGGTATTTCAGGTTCTTAACCTTGTCATCAAGCACAACCTGGCCGTGGTTGATAATGATGACCCTGTCGGCGAGGTATTCGATGTCCCCGACGTCGTGGGACGTGAGGAACACGGTGATGTTCTCCTGGTCATTCCACTTTTTCAGTGTCTGTCGGACGTTCTGGCGCGCCACCACGTCCAAACCGATTGTCGGTTCGTCCAAGAAGACAACCTCAGGCTTATGCAGGAGCGAAGCCGCTATCTCGCAGCGCATCCTTTGGCCCAAAGAGAGCTTGCGCACGGGGATGTTCATGAACTCTCCGATTTCGAAGGCGTCCACGAGGAACTCCCTCCGCCGCAAGTACTCTGATGGGTCCATCTCGTAGATCTTGGACAACAGGTTGAAGGTGTCCACCGGGGGCAAGTGGTACCACAGCTGGGACTTCTGCCCGAAAACGGACCCTATCTTGTACGAAAGCTTCTCGCGATCTTTCCAGGGCACGTAGCCCAACACAGTGGCTTCCCCCGAGGTCGGATGCAGAATACCGGTGAGCATCTTGATGGTCGTGGACTTACCGGCGCCGTTGGGGCCGATGAAAGCGACTACTTCGCCGCGGGAGATTTCGAGGTCAATACCTTTGACTGCCTGGACCTCCACCAAGTTCGGGCGCATTATGGCGCGGAGGGAGCCGCGGAGTCCCGGTTCCTTGGTTTTGGTGATGAATGTTTTCTTTAGGGCCCGGGTTAGGATTGCCATATGCATCACCGTATAGCTTTTTCTAACTCTAGCAGTGAGCTTTGGCAGTGTCAAGAAGATTGCGACGCCCTGCGACGTGACCAACTACGGTCTCGAGCCAGCTGCGGTTGGCACTATCTCGTAATGTCGACTACTGCAAATGCTTGCTGAGACGCTATAAGGACAGGCGGCGAGGTCACCCCCGCCGCCCATGTCGACAGAACCACGCCGATGCTATTTGCCTAACTTGAGAATGAGATGGTGTTCTGAGCCATCGTTCAGCCAGATCGTCACTCTATAGGTTCCGAGCTGCTCAGTCTTGGAAGTCTTCCAGTT
>DULO01000101.1 GCA_012840345.1 Candidatus Fermentithermobacillaceae bacterium | reverse complement strand
TCAGGGAGTGCTTCTCGCCGATCCTGGATGTCTTGGGTCCGATGACGTACCAGGGCAGCAGTCCTAACGCACAGTACCCCAGTACGTAGTAGGAAGCGGCTCCTCTCGAAAAGGCCCAGCCGGGGCCCCCCAAGAAAGCGAACGCGCTAAAGATGGTTCCACCCATCATGAACCACATGATAAAGAGGGCGAGGTCCCTGTGTGCTATTGTGAACTCCTCCAGAGAGAAGAAGTCCCTCTTGCGCCCGGCAAGGATTCCTATGACAAGGGCCAATGCGAGGTACGCGCCCATCATTATGAGAGCAGCTACCCAACGTTCCATGGTTTCACCTCCCTCGGTATTCCCAGTTATAGGCCACGATGAACCCTACGAACTCGACAAGAATCCAGAGTACGACCCAAAACATGGAGAAGGGGAGCCCCATCACGAATGGCTCTGCCCTGTTCGCGATGGAGTAAAACGGGAAAATCATCATGAGTAGACAGACGAGTCCGAGCACCGCTACAAACTTCAAAGCCTTTGCCTCTCGAGCCCGATCCTCCTTCATGTTTCTGCCTCCTTGTTCAGTCGATTTGCGGTGGGTACCATAAGACGTCTGTCATCTACCGGTAGTGGCATCCCCCCCTTGTGGTATGGTTCCGGGACTCTTATGCAGTTAGGGTAGATTGGACCGCAAAACTGGCTGGCCAACTCGGAATGTGGCAATTTGTGGAAGGATTCTAGAGAACGTCATCAATATCCTTCAGTATTTGTATTATATGGGCAAGATTTACAGTTAGAAGTTGCTGATGGTTCCCAAGAGATATCCGCTGTTGAAGACACTGCATAACCCGCTCGCTCACTTTTGTCAGTTCTCTAAAGACACCTATTGTTAGAAAACGGCAGGTAAGCGCTCTTTAGGCATCCAAGTGTGTGATTGCAGGATCAGGTGTCGTGCGTATTTGCCATGGTTGGGACTACTCAAAATGGTGGGACGGCATGGATACTGACTTGAACTCCAGGACTGTTGGGATTATCAGAACCCTAGTGACAAGTCCGACGGCGATAGGCTTGGCGCGCCTTTCCGAACGTCTCGATTGCACGCCAAGAATGATACGCTACTGCTTGCCCAAGGCCGAGGCCTGGCTGGCCTCTAGAGGCGCCAGGGTGGAACGTGTCCGGCCGTACGGCTTTCGACTGGTGGCGAACGCTAGCCTCCGGCAGCGGCTGCTGTCAGAACTCCAGAACCAGAGCCCCCACGCGCTGAAACTGAGCGTAGACCAGCGGTTGAGTGTGCTGTCATACCTTCTCATGTCGACGAAAGGCTGCAGGACAATCGATGAATTGGCTCGAGCCACCGGTGTAAGTCGTACCACAGTCCGGAAAGACCTAAACCTTCTTAGCAGCAACATCAGCGCGAAGTACGGTCCTCGCGTGGGCGGACGTGCTCGAAAGGATCAAGTGGCGGTAGAAGAGGGTGTCGATTAGTGACCTCGACGGCGAGTAATAGGGATTTACCTGCGATGCTGACGCCCAAGGCGATCAAGGTTGGTGTTGCAGCGAGAGATTGGAGAGAAGCGGTAGAAGAGGCCGGCAAGTTGCTTGTGGACGCAGGCCTCGTGAAGCCTAGCTACGTTGGTGCCATGATATCGGTCATGGAATCGTCAGGCCCGTATTTCGTGATTGCTCCCGGGTTGGCGGTGCCACATGCGAGACCCGAGGATGGTGCGGTTTCCGCTGGGCTAGGAGTTCTGGTTCTCAGTCAGCCGGTCTGTTTTGGGACGGCTAACGACCCAGTCGACATTTTGATACCGCTGGCGTCGGGTTCGTCTGACAAGCATATTGAGCTCCTCTCTTCACTTGCCGGCTTTCTCTCCAGGTCGGGTGTTCTTGAGAAGATGAGAATGGCCAAGGATTCGTCGGAGGTGGGCGAGCTCTTCGCCGGCTTCCAATGCAACGGTAACAACTCTCGGTAACCTGTGGGGAACCAGTCCCCACCCTCCCGAGAAAGCCAGGCCCGGTGTGAGCGCTTGCCGGGCCTGGCTAATCGTTGCGAAACACTCACTCCCGACTTTCGTCGAACCTGAGTACGACCTTGAACAGGTCTCCGTCGATCTTGATACTAAATCGCCCGCCGCACGCTTCGGTGAAGCTCTTAGCTATGGAGAGGCCCAGGCCTGAGCCTTCAGTGCTCCTGGACCGGTCACCCCTGGCAAATCGCTGCATTATCTCCTCTTCGTCGAAGTCCATCTCGT
>DULO01000100.1 GCA_012840345.1 Candidatus Fermentithermobacillaceae bacterium | reverse complement strand
CCTTGAGTGGAAGCGGGGGCAAGACGTGCCGGCAACAGGTGTTTCCAAACTCGCCGTTGCCGGAAGTTAGGCAGATGTTACATACCAGTCATCGGAGGGCTTTTTACAGAAAAGAAAGGACTTGACCCTGACTGTGATGGCGATAAGAGAGGTTAATATGAGAGACGTTAACATGGGAGATGCTAGCATGAAAGAGGTCAAAAGGTTAAGCCGGCTCTGGAGTAGAACCTAGAATCATCAGCGTATTGACAGCGCATGCTGGCAAGGGTATCATGGACGTTGCGGCTAGACGTGTCGGGATGGCGGAATTGGCAGACGCGTACGTTTGAGGGGCGTATGGTGAACACCGTGCGGGTTCAAGTCCCGCTCCCGACACCATAATAGAAGATAAGACGGCGTTTCGAGGAATCGGAACGGCGTTTTTGTTTTTGGGGAAGATGGGGCGGAACAATATGGTATGCTTTGCGCGCAAACGGGAACAAGGCCACTCCTAAATACAAAAAGAGGAGAATGATCATGAGAAGTTTCACAACACTAGACCTTCAGTATGCACACAGGTTCTACGGATTCAAAGGCGAAGCACAGCGTTGTTGCTGAGTCGAAGGTTGATGACCTAAGAGCGATTGCCGAAAAACTGGAGGTTATAAACCTGCAGTTAGCACAACGCAAGACCTCAAGACGAAAGATGGCTCACTACTGGCTTCTTATCTCACTGTGTGCTGTCACAGTAACAATTCTTGTGGCCTTAATAGCAGTAAATAGTCCTTACTTAGGCTGGGATTACAGTGACCCTGAAACCGCCGTTGTCGGAGTAGCTGACAGGGACGCCGTACTCGGCATGGCTGCTCAATCGGGGGGCAATGACCTAACCGTATCGCTGGCCAAGCGGGATGAGAGTAGCCTCCCCGCCCAGGTCAGAGCAGCGGCGGGCCAGGGCATTGTGTATGAGCTGTCGGTACAGTCAGCTTCAGAGGAGAGAGGCTGGACAGTGGTACACCGCCGCTGTCAACTGGGCGAGCGCCAATTGGATTGTAGAGGGATACCCTGACGGCAGATTCGGGGTCGGCGACAACGTAACCCGGAAAGAAAAGAGGCTGCAATCGCTGCAGCCCCCTGAACACAAGTCTCCTATAAGCGGACTATCCAACCTGAGTTGACAAGAATATGGGCAGAGTCATGTGCTCAATCTGGTCCAAGAGTTCCTCAAGTTCATCCATGTGGTGATCCTCATCGTTCAGGATCCCTATGAGGATATCCCTTGTCGCGTTGTCGCCTACCTCGGCCGCAAGCGCGATGGCGTCGTTATAGGCTTTGATCGCGTGCTCCTCCGCGTTACGGTCGTTCGCTACTTGCTTTGGAACGTCCTCTCCGATATGAACCTCGCTGAGCTTGGTTACGATGGGCTTTCCGCCGAGGAACAGAATCCTTCCGATCAGTTTTTCGGCATGCCTCATTTCCTGGATAGAGCGCTTCTCAAAGCCTTCATGGAGTTTGCCATAGCCCCAGTCCTCGCACATTTCCGCGTGCACTATGTACTGGTTGATGGCCGCAAGCTCGTCGGCAAGCAGAGCGTTTAGGGCGTCAATAAGCTTCGGATCTCCCTGCATCAGTACGCCTCCTTGTAGGGATGTAATACAGATCTACACATGGATCTAGCTACCATCCATGATTCAAGAATACCTTAACTATTTTGACTCAGTTGATCAACCCGTATGTGTCCCCAGATGTCCGCCGCAATCACCTATGGCTTGAAGGAAGCACAGGTCAGGTTGCTTCAACGTTTCCTCCGTCTCCTAAACTCAATGTCCGACCCCTTCATGACCGCGATGGGCGTGCACCGGGCGACGACCCGGGCGAGCCCGGCCATCTCCACGCTCTTGATCACTTCGTCGATGTCCTTGTAAGCGTCCGGGGCTTCGTCCTTGATCCTGGAGAGGTCCCGTTCGTTCACGAGGATCTGAGACATCTGACTCTCAAAGCGTTTGGTGGCGATCCCCTCCTGGGCTTGCCTGCGACTCATGGTCCTGCCGGCTCCATGGTTAACCGTGAAGCGTGTCTCTTTTGCTCCCTCGAGAGGTTGCAGGATGAACGACGCCGTACCCATGCTGCCGGGGATCAGCATCGGGAAGCCGGTATCCTCGAAGGGCGTATCCTTGATTATCGGGTGCCCGGCGGGATATGCGGCGGTGGCTCCTTTGCGGTGGACGAGGTAGTCATCCTCCTCCACGATGTAGTTATGGATGATATCGCAGAGGTCAGAACCGGTAACACCCATGAGTTCTCTAAGGACTTCTTTGACGTGGTAAGACATGATAAGGCGGTTTAGGACAGAGAAGTTACACGCCGCCCGTTGCGCCGTAAAGTAGTCTTGGCCGTGATCGCTATTGAAAGCCGCGTACACGAGACCTTTATCAACCCGGGTAATACCCTGCCGGTCCATCAGATCACCGAAAAACTTCATGTAGTCGTCGGCGATTTGATAGCCGAATCCTCTGGAGCCGGAGTGGATTTCCACAACGATTTGGTTGTCGAACAAGTCCCACTTGGCGGCAATCGCCGGTTCGAGAACCTTGACCACCTGGATCTCGATAAAGTGGTTGCCTCCGCCGAGGGTCCCGAGCGTGTCGTAGCCTCGTTCCCAGGCGCGTTCGCTTATGCGTACTCCGTCTGGAAGAATGCGTGTGTATGAGCCCGGAACTGTCTCCTCCAGCACGCTCCTCTCCGTCTGACCGAGCACACTTGCGATGCGCGGGAGGTGTCCGAGTATCGCTCCCCGGATCGCGCGATCGCTATCTACAGGCTGTTCGACTTTCTTGCCGGCGCCCATGGGAATGCGCTCCTCAATCTTGTCCATAAGCAGGCGTAGCGTGTGCTTGTCAAAAGCGTCGGGGGTAAGCGAGGTTCTGACCAGCCGCATACCGCAGCCAATATCAACTCCGCAAATGGTCGGCGACACTAGTGCTTTGTCCTTCTTCCAGGCGGCCATGGTCCCGATACAGGTTCCAATACCGATATGGGCGTCAGGCATGAACGCCAAGTCGGCGATGTGGGGAAGATAGGCCACGCGCTCGGCTTGCTCGAATACCCCTTTCTCAAAGGAGTCTTGGATCAAGTCCGTCCCGATAAACTTGATTGGGATAGGGGCACCAAGGCCGATCCTCATGGCACGCTCGGGTATTCTCTTGAACTCCATGCCTGTCGCTCCTTTCGCCGGCTGTATTTTCCGTGGGTGACAATCTTAGTGCCGTTTCTAGGCCTCGGTATTGTCACCTTTCTATTTCCTTTCCTCTGCCTCCAGCAAGAACGTGACTACTCCATCTGGGCAAGTGAACTTGCCGCTGTGTTTTGACGCTCCGGCAAGTAGATTTGACAATGACCCTCCGGAACGTACCGCTTCCATTAGGGGAAAGAGCTTCGCCATGCTCTTCGAACAAAACTCACCTGGACAACCGTACCCGCAAGTATAGGTATCACCAATTTCGTGTCCGTTTCTGCAGTTCTCCGGCCTTCCGTCTTTTCCAACGGAGACAACGGAGATCTTAAAGCGGTATTCTTCACTGTACCACTTTTTCATGGTGCATCACTCCTTGAAGGCTCCTCCGGGAATCCCCATTCGCTCATGGGGGGCCAGGAAACCTCCAAACGTTGTAGAGTCCACGCAAGTGATAGAGGCACTGCAGGACCAGAGAATGGTGGGACGAAGCACAGGTCAGACTCCGTACTTGAGCAACCCAATCACGAGAAGATGCAAAGGATAAAAGACATAGAAGAACCACTTAGAGTGCTTACTCCCGCCTAGGGTGCCGTTATACTGCCTGAGGAGCGGGATCACTAGAAACATCCCAAGTTGATACGGGGCGAAGATGCCCCTGGAGAACAACAACGTGAAAAACACAATAGCGGCATAGGTGCTGGCTTGCCTCTTGAAGTCCCCGCGATACGCACCGAAAGCCAAGACACACAACACTAAGAAGCAGCCCCCGTCTCCAGGCATCGCCGCCAAACAAAGACTGAATAGGAGGGACGCCTTCGCTATCGGGCCCAGCCTGTCATTGTTCAAACAAATGAGAGAGATAAGAGCGACAAACAACGTGTAAATGACCGAAGTCGGACTGAGCTGGATCCCACTTGCGGATACAGGCCACCGACCGCTTCTAAAGAAGTTGTAGGGGAAATGGGAGATCAAGGCGAAGACCCCGAGCCACGCCTGGCTATACTTGCCCAGGCCTATGATTACTGTCTGACGACACTTAGGTTGGGTCGTAAGTTCTTCTTAACCCCACTCAAACTCCCTATCCAAGGGGTAGATCGGCCTTCTGATATGCTTGAAGTCGAACCTGTCCAGGTTGGGGCTCGCTAACCCGGGACCATCCACTTCTATGATCTCCGCGGCAATGGGCTCATAAGCTGCCCTGTAATGGACGGACGACTTCACAACAACTATCTTACGGTGTGCCGGGTCGATGCCCACGGACCGGGCGCACTCCGGATCTAGGGGCTGGAACCGGTACTCGTTGAGGATTACCT
Source organism: Candidatus Fermentithermobacillaceae bacterium (assembly GCA_012840345.1). Lineage (GTDB taxonomy): Bacteria > Bacillota > Sulfobacillia > Fermentithermobacillales > Fermentithermobacillaceae > DULO01. The sequence continues at coordinate 1,503 of DULO01000100.1, read as the reverse complement.
CGACACCCGAGGCCACCACCACAGCTGTCTTTCCCATCCTGCCCTTGGCTCCGGTGGACATGGGCCCTCGGTTCACGTAGGTTCCGTCGGAGAGAAGCTTAACACGACCTCTTAGTCGGACAGGCGCCCCGTGCTTATCGTCGAACTTGCCGCCAACCGGGTAGTCAAACTGTCCTCCTACACCGACCCGGAACGCCTCTTGGACAGCATCCTTGTCCGGCATGGTAATGACTACGGCGTCTTGGGCACCGTGCCGCAGCAACGCTCGCAGAATCTCCGTGCCGTCTCCGGACGCCCCGGCACCAGTATTGTCGGCGACATCGGCCAGCACAACCGGTCCTCTCTCTGCTTTCATAGCGTACAGAACGGCCTCGTCGGGACTCATCATGTCCGCGACGAACCTTTCGCGCATATTCCAAGCGGACTTCGCCAAGTCCCAGGCGATGGACCTCGCCAGGTCCGCATCCCCATCTGTTGTGACAAGGAAGGCAAGCCCCGCGTCATGGATGTCCGAATAGACAAATCCTCCGTACACGCTGACGTTCAGGACTCCGGGTTCCTTCTCCCACCGGAATGCGGCTTCCATGAGGTCCTTGATCGGCCCCCGGCCTGTGCGGGCGGTGACTACCGCGGGCGCAATGGGCGGCTTAACCATGACGCTCACAGGCCGGATTTCTTTCTTCAGCAACCTTTCCAAGAAACGACCGGCCTCAAGCGCGCGCTCCCAGCCGTCCACGTGAGGATAGGTATTGTAGCCGAACAGCCCGTCCGCGGTTTGAACCATCGCGTCGGTCAAGTTGGCATGGAAGTCCAGCGTGGCAGCTATGGGGACGTCAGGACCGACCAGCGAGCGCACCGCTTGCAGAATATCGCCCTCGGCGTCGGGGATGCCGTCAACCACCATGGCTCCGTGAAGGGCAAGAAGGACCCCATCCACACGAGGCATGGCCTGCCTGATGCCGTCAAGTAGCTTCGCTTTGATAGTTTCGTAGGCGGCCCGCTCCACGATGCCGGACGGAGTCGCGCTGGCGCTCACGGTGGGGATAAGCTCCGACCCTGTCTCCGCGGCCCAATCGATGAACCCGCCTAGAGCGGTCTTGGTTCCTTTCGCCCTGGTAAGGATCCTCTCTCCCTCCGCCATGTCCCGCTCCATGAATTGCTTAATACCTGTTAAGATGGGGCTAAAGCAGTTCGTCTCGTGGCTGATGCTTCCCGTGACTATACGCCAGGCCATGATCGACACCTCGGTTTCGTGTGGTCGCGGAGTCTCTCACCCGCTTTCGCCGAAGAGTTAGAAAAAACCTCCTCTGGCGCGGGTTGCGCAGTTTGGAACCGCGTGGCTAAAGGTCACTAACGTGCGCAACACCGAGAACGGACCCAACGCAGGAACCGGCAGAAGAAGGGAGAATCCCATCCTGGCGTGAACCTAGACCTCTTGCATTGACCGCGAACTCCAGTAGGCCTACGACACGGCTTTTCCCGGCTGCTCAACCCAGACCGCGT
>DULO01000016.1 GCA_012840345.1 Candidatus Fermentithermobacillaceae bacterium | reverse complement strand
TCGGCTTGAAGCACCTGGTTCAACACCTGCTCCACCAATCTCGCCATGGCGCCGTCTTCTTTGAATAGCCCGTGCACAATCTCGTCTGAAAGGGTAATCTGGTATTGGGTCACCGTTGCTCCTCCTCCGACTAGTGATCTCTCAATCAACCAGTCTACCAGAGGGGCCGGTGGCCCGAGATATGTTCTCGTCACGATCCCTTTTTACAGAAGTTTAAGGACACTACTCTGAGACTCAGCCGTTGCACCTGTTCCGTGTAAGTTGTTCTTGTCGAACTCTGTATACGTACGTTCAATTCACCATAGCCCTTGGTAGTCCTGCATACTCTGCTCGAAGAAAACCTCTCTCATGGCCTCGCCGGTTGGCCACAGGACCGCGATCGAGTAGCTGACCGGTGTACGCGCTCACTTGGTGTTCGAGAATCCCTAGACAGAACTAACCAAAATGCTGGCCCGAGGCGACAAGAACACGAGATCCGTTCTGATCTAGAGGTTCACTATCTCTTGGACGCCGACTTCTGTAACTACGGATAGGCACATGTCAAGGATCGCGGACAAGTGGCAGAGTACATGTAGAGTGATGCTTCCCGTTCCGGTAAGGGATTACGCGGTTTTCGACGCGCTGAACCGTCCACTAGCCCGGGTGGAGAAAGAAAGAAACGGGTTTTGGAACGAATGGTTCAAGGAACGCGCTGGACTCAGACCACTACGCAAAAGGTCACTCCCCCTTGCAGTATTAACGAACTCGCCGTAGTCTCGAAAGCTATCTCGTTCGTTCAGCGCAATCCAAGTGGGAGCCATCAACTGGCGTGATTAGATTTGGCTCGGAAATCCACCGTACACCTGCATCTATGAACAGGCTTACGGTCTCCCTCATTTCAGGCTCTGGAGGAACAAACACAACAAACCCATCACGACCTCTCGACAATAGGACGCGATAGCTGTTGAGCCTCAGCATGTGTGGGTCCCTTATGTTCTTCTTGCCCCGATATGGCTTGCTCACCCATTTTGAGTTGCTCCACTTGAGATCGTCGCCCCAGCAGACTATCGGGAAATCCAACTCTAGCCCCTGAGCATCAAATTCGGTAGCAACCGCCTCCAGAGCACAACAGGATTCGGGTGAATCAGATGGCTCGTTGTACCACTTCGCTTGCCGAAGCTTTCTTGTATCCTCGAAGCCGTTTCGAACTCCGTATCTCTCAAGGTTCTTTGCCCTGGATGACGCCAACAAGCCAAAGCGTTTCTGAGGCTCTCCAGAATACCTTGTCTGTACATACCGCTCGGCTTGATCCAAGGACTGCGTGAGGTACATTCTGAACCCCTGAGCAAAAATGGTATCGGCAAGCGGTTTGCACTCGGCTATCTTGCCCTCTAGGAGCTTGTGGATCCATTCCTGAACGTCCTCTGCCAAGTGCGTTCGTAGAGAGGTGGTCAGGTTGAGGAGATCCTCGGAGTGATATTCCGAAGCCGCAGTGAACAATCCGGCCAACCGTGCGGGACCATGGACCACCCAAGGCAATCGGCTTCTTGCGATAGCAGTGTTCCACTGGCCGAGTCCCGCTTCTTCCCCTACGTAAATCTCCTGGCCTTCTCCCACCAAACCCACAATTAGGGCCCATTCGTGATGTCTCTCAACGATGTTAACAAGCATTTCAGGTTCTGAGCGCCATTCTCCAGAAGCTGCGACGCCTTTGTGATGCTCCCTGACTTGTTCAGCATCCCACGCTCGCTGAGCCTCGTCAAAAACGAGAACTTGTTCCTTTGGGGCAGTCCCTCTCATCCAGTACTGCTTGATGAAGTTGTGCATGGGCTGAACAAATATCGTGCTCTTTAGGGCATCCTGAAGCACTGTCACAAGCGGCCCATTCCCAGACAAGAAGACAGAGGTCTTGGCCCTTCCTTCGGACAGTTCCTGATGATGCTCGTGAACGAATCTCAAACCTACCAGAGTCTTACCCGCACCTGGAACCCCAGTTATTAACGCCAAATGCCATTCCTTTTGTTTCTCTGCTTTATCTGCGACATCGAGAAGATAGCGGATAGTTTCATCTACTTTTGCAGAATGGGCCCTCTTTATTTGGGGAAGCGGTTCGCTGTTGAAGATACGCCTCGCAGCCTCCACCAGGCTAGGAAGCGGTGCATAATCGGACATTAGCCAATCTGAAAGGTCGAGTTGCGACTCATGTGACGTTGGAAGGCTGAGAAAGAAACGCGCCAACTGGGATGGAGGAACCACAACAACGTCTTCCAAACGCTCGGTTTCACCCTTTCGTCGTGTGGGCACCAACACTGGGATAACGAGATGCCCACGAGACGCCTCATGGTAGTTCCTTATATCACGGGCATAAGCCTCAACTTGGTCGATATCCGCTTGCTCCCAGGATTGTTTCTCCTTAAACTCAAGAACGGCGATCCGATTGCCGGCAAGGACCACCGCGTCAGGACGTCTTCCGCCTTCTCTTGGTAATTCGTACTCGAATGCCAAACCCCAATTCCTAGCAGTGGGCATGTCCCTAATCAGAACCGCAAACTGCTCACGCAGAACTTGAATGCTGTCCTCCCAAGCGTCAGTTTGCGTTGCCGCCGGATTCTCTCCAGAAGACTCTCGGTAGAAGGAAATCAATGAACGCATGATCTCCTCACCCGATATCTTAGTCAGCTCCTCGACGCTGCCGTTCCAGCCACAGAACATGAGATAGCACCTCGAAGTCGTGTGTAGTTGTGCAACATTGCCAATTGGCAACTTCGCGGCTGGAACCGCTGCTCCCTTCTTGACAGGCTCGTTGCGCCCCTTAGGGAAGGTGCGCTCGGGGCCACAAGGTGATAGAGAACAAAAACCGCAAGGCATTGCTCCACCTCGCAGGTTCCTCTTGATGTATTCGAATACAATTAACCCTTGCTTCTTAGGGGACCTACCCCACCACCACCGTCCCCCCTGCCCACGGCATCACTATAACCTTGGCCTCTTCCCCATACCTCTCCATCGCCTCCGCGAACGCGCGGTCCAGCATCTCCTCGGCCTCCGCGTCAGACCCCCGTGCCGCCTCGGCCTCACGCACCGGCTCGGCGTCCGCTTGCCGCAGGTCGTTGTGCCCGCACTTGCATATCTCCGCAGTAGCACCAGTCCGCAGCACGCCCTCGTGCTTCCACTCGCACTTCCCAGCAGCCACATCCCCCACCGCCGGCACCATCTTGCACCGCCTCACCAGCTCCGGGTCCATCGCCGACACCAACACGACTGTAGCCCGCTTTATCACCCTGGCGATGGCGGCCGCTTTATGCCCGCCCAGCACAAACTGCCTCCGGACCGACTCGATGACCTCGTCCAGCCCCATACCTGTCAGGTACCGCTCGAACACGTCCTCGCCTAGCCCCTCATCGCACTTGGCCACAAGGATGACGGTCCCTCCGTCCCTGACGGCCCGGCCTGCGTTGTCCAAAGCCTTCTGAGCCTGATATAGGTTGACGTCCTTGGGGAACCCGCCCGCCGACGCGACGACGATGTCAGCCTTCTCGGGTATCTTCACTCCGTAGACTTCGTCCACGACCGCTCGCGCCACAGAGTGGGCCTCAGTCGGATGGCCCGCGACGGCCTTCACGATCCGCTTGTTCTCGTCCAACACCACATTGAGGATGAAGTCCACGCCGATCATCGCCCCAGCTTCCTCGATGTCCTGGCGCACCGGGTTCTCATCATAGGACCCGGCCTCCGCCCCGGGCATGAGCTGCATGGAGTGGTTGGCCTCGACAGTCCGCCTGCTGCACGCGCCCGGCAAGACCGCCTTGACCCCGCCTGTGTACCCGACGAAGTAGTGGTACTCGACGTTGCCGGTACAGATCAAAAGGTCGCACTCGGCGACCATCCTGCACACCTCTACAGGCGTCCCCCGGGACGTCGTCCCTACCAGGACGAAATCCCCCGCCTCGGTGCTGTCCAGGCACCTGACGCTCTCGTAGACATCGTCGCCCACGAGCGTCCGTTTCTCGGCCTCGGTGTGGTTGCGGTGGATGCCCATCCCAAACATCACAGTGACGTCGTCGTCTCTCACGCCCGCTCTCCTGAGCCTGGACAACAAAGGAGGAAGCAGCTTCTTGGTGGGGCAAGGACGCGTGATGTCGCTCGCCATGATAACCACTTTCATGCCAGGCTTGGCGAGGTCTTCGAGCCTCGCTGAACCGATGGGTTCCCGGAGAGCCCGCTCAATCTCCTCTTCGTCTGAGGGAGGCAAGGTAGGTTCAGTTGTTCTCAGGACTCCGACCAGGTTCTTTGTGGGGACCGCAAGCGGAATCTTGCTCTTTCCGTAGGCCAGTTCGAGAGTTGTAGTGCTTGTAGTTGTGGTGCCAGCGGTTGTGGCACTGGCGGCTGGGCTGCCAGCCGTTTGGCTGCCCCCGCTCGAGGTCTCGACACTTGTGGTCCCGACGGTCCTGTTACCTACGGCTTTGTTAGCGGATGTTTCAGCGTTCTTCACGGTGGCCACTCCTCACCTGGTATACTCGGAATCGTCGCGTCTAGGAATCCTCGCACACGGTATTTCCGCTGAACCCACGGCGAATCCTTCGCCCTATCGACTTCCACTGCCGTACTCCATCAACTCCGACACCGTCTTGAACTCATACCCCATCTCCCTAAGCGCCGACACGATACCTTCGATGGCTTTCAGCGACTCGGCCCTCGAATCGTACATGACGTGCATGAGGATGATCGATCCGGGCTGAACGTTCTCAACGACGTGGGCAATGATGCTCTCCGAATCTTCGACGACCTCAGGATCAGAATCAGGTTCGACGTCCCACGTAACGGCGGTTCGCCCTGTCCTGTGGAGATACCACGGCAGCAAGACCAGCTTCTTCCCGTAAGGCGGACGGAAGAGGATTTCGCCCTCGAACCCGGCTTGGCGGATGAGCGCGTCGGTGCGCTCGATCTCGTCCCGTATGAAGGACAGGGATTTGAAGACAAAGCGCTGGTGCGAGTATGAGTGGTTGCCTATCTGGTGGCCGGCGGCGACGATGCTTGCGGCAGCATCGGGTTCGGTCTCGATTTCTCTCCCGGTAAGAAAGAACGTGGCTTTGATGCCCGCCCTGTCCAGTGCTGCCAGGACTTCCGGTGTCTTGTCTGTCGGGCCGTCGTCGAAGGTCAAGGCAACCACCTTCTCGTCCGTTTCGACCCGGGAGACGATCTTTCCAAACAGCATGAAGTTCCTGGACCTCATCATCTGGAACGCGCCGAACGCTCCAAGCAGGACGATAACAAGGTACAAGGCCCAACGCGCCGTAACCTTTACTGACCGGGATGGCCGCTTCACCGGCGCTCACTCCTCTCCAGCACTAAAGCCTATTGTATATGAGGACGGATACGGTAAGAGCCGGGTTTCTGCCTGCGCGTATCGTTCCGGTCGATGCTTGCGCACCGTGCCGTCAGCGCTCATCTCCATCCCACATCCTCTATCGCCGGGCAGGCTGCCCTCCCTTTGCGACGGCAATATGACAGTCAGGTCCCTCGGTAGAGGGTGCGGAATCACAAAAGTGGTGGTTCATGCAAGATCACAACGTGATTCCCTGGGGAAACGCGGCCTCCCTGCACGCGGCCCAAAGCCGGCCGATATAGGCGCGGGTGTAGTGGCGTTCGAGGATGTGGTAGAGGAACAACCCTTTGTCGTTTAATGTGAAGAAGCTCTTGCCGCCGCGGTCGCCACTCACCGACTGCGTCCCGCTCATCGGCTGCGTGTCGCTCCCCGCGAGCCGGCCGTCACCGCCCGCCAACTTCGCCCCACCGCCGCCACCGCCGCGGGCGCGGGACCCCGACATGGTCCCCAGCCCCAGCCTCCTGGCTAGGTTCACCCACCCGCGGAGTCCCTTTACCAGGCCCGCTTCAGGAGCATCGAGGTCGATCCGCCCCTCGTAGCATCGCCAGAAAAGCCAGTACAGCGCGCTCTCCTGGGGAGTCAGGACTGAATGTAGCGCCACCGGGGACCGCCCTTGAGACAAGGCGTCTACATATGCCCGCACATCAAAGGTGTTAACCCCGAAGTACCCATCCAGATATGTAGCCGCTCCGGCACCGATGCCGATGTAACGCTCCCTGGTGATAGAGCTGTATTTCAAAGTATCTTGCCTGGTCCACGTCCATACCGATGAACGCTCGTAGCCCTCCTCCGCGCCGACCCGTGCCAGGGTCGCCAGGGTGCGTCTCTGGCTCCACAGTGAGTGAGAAGTCCTGTACCGGGTGTAGGAGAAGTCCATCAGTGGGTAAGCGGACACTTGTCCAACCCCCATGTGCAAGAGTCTCCGCATATCCGCCGCGGCTTCGTCCGCCGACTGTCCGGGGATGCAGGTCATCACATCCACATTGGTTGTCCCAAACCCTGCGTCCATGGCCATCTCTACCGTCTGAATCGCCTTGTCCGGACCGTACCCCCGTCCCAGGTAGTCCAAGGTGCGTTGGTTGAGCGATTCGACCCCAAGGCTGACCATAGTAGTCGGAGCTCCGTTCCCGCTCAATCCTGGATCTGACTCGGGCGCTCCTTCCGCATCCTCGCCCGAGCACTTCGATAAAGCGCCCGGCCGCCCCGATGCTGTACACGAGCGCACCGACGCCGGTGCCTCGGTCGCGACTCCCCCTCCGGTCAGCGTATCGCGCAGCCACCCTAAGCTTGCGGGGTCGACGTCTTGAGGGTGGAGTTCCACTCCGATACCCGCTCCCGGCACCAGACGCTCTCGGAACAGGTCGACCACCATTCGGATAGCGTCCGGCATCGTCATCGGCGTGCCGCCGCCAAAGTAAATGGAGGATACGCGTCGCGATCCCAGTTTAGCTGCCACTGCCTTCGCCTCAGCCGTCAAGGCACCTAGATACGCCGCCGCCAGCCCATCCGAGTACAGCACCTTGGTATAAGGGCAGAAGGCGCACAAGCTGCGGCAAAAAGGGATGTGGACGTATAGCCCAACTGAAGAATCATCATGGGACCTGGAGGACAGAGGCAACCCGCGAGGCGACTCACTGACCGGATCACTGTTCGAGACCTTCCATCCCGAGCCCGGGCCGGGCCTAAAGCTGAATCCACCTGATGATCCTGTCAGGAGACGGTACAGTATGCGGTCAAGCATCTTCGCGGTTCCGATCCTCCTTGTCTCTCACGCAGCGTCGAGGACTGGTCAGGGAGGGATTGTGTAGACTGGTTCAAGGACAATCCTAACACAGCGGCGGCACACAGGGATAGACGCCCCGCTCAGGCGAGTTCACCAAGTCAACGTATGGTCTCCACCCTGACGCGCACCGTTAAGGAAGAGTCCTCATTCCGACGGGTCTCGACTATGAGGTTGGAGCCCGTCTCGCCGCCTAGCCCGGCCAACGCCTCGCCGCTGAGAGTGACCTCCGCGTGAGGGCTTCGCACAGTCACCGGGAGACCCATCGCGGCTAAGCTCGAGACCGATGACATCGGCAGCCTCAGGCTGGCTCCCTTTACTTCGGCAGCGATTGGGGTAGTATTAGCGGGAAAAGCGACCGCCACAGGGCGCTTCGCTCCAGTCCCGGGCTCTGACCTACTCCCAAACCCGCATATAGTTGCTGACCTCGGGAACCTGACTGCATCCTTCCATCTCAGCAAGCGCGTCCTGGAGGGCGCCTTTCTGGACCGGATGAGTAACCATCACAACCTCGGCGACGCCGTTTCGACGGCTCTTCTGCAGCACCATGGAGAGGCTCACACCGTGATGACCGAAGACACCTGATATGAAGGCCAGGACGCCCGGGCTGTCCAGTGCCTGCAACCTGACGTAGAACGGCGACACTACCAGGCGAGGGTCGACCACGCCCAGACGGTTGTAGCACGAGAAAGGCGGTCTCACAGCGTCCTTCGCGCGGATGGCTTCGACGACGTCGCTGACCACGGCGCTTGCCGTAGGCATGCCACCTGCTCCTCTGCCATAGAACATGAGGGTTCCGACCGCGTCGCCCTCGACGAGCACGGCGTTGTAAGAATCCCTGACCGCCGCCAAGGGATGCCCGTGCGGGAGCAACACCGGCGCGACGCACAGTTCCACTTGTCCTTTGCGCCTAACTCCGTATCCCACCAGCTTGACCTTGTAGCCGAGTTCGTTTGCGTAGCGGATGTCTGCCATAGCGATTTTCTCGACTCCGCACGCTTCAACGTGCTCGGGGACCACATGCGCGTTGAAGGCCAAGGATGACAGAATGGCTATCTTCCTGCGAGCGTCCGCACCGCTCAGGTCCGCCGACGGATCCGCCTCCGCGTACCCTAATTCTTGCGCCTCTCTGAGAGCGTCCTCGAACTCGCATCCGCTCTCGTCCATCCTACTGAGGATGTAATTGGTCGTACCGTTCAAGATGCCCATGACCATGGAGATGTCGTTCGCCACCAGACAGGTCTGCATGGGACGGATTAGAGGAATCCCTCCTCCGACGCTCCCCTCAAACATAAGGCTGACCCCGGCTTCGCTCGCGAGGTAGGCAAGCTCCTCTCCGTATTTCGCGATTATCTCCTTGTTGGCCGTGACCACGCTCTTACCCCTGGACAGCGCCTTCCGGACGTAAGACAGCGCGGGTTGCTCGCCTCCCATAAGTTCCACGACCAGGGATATTTCGTCGTCCTCGAGGATGTCGTCGGCACGGTCCGTAATCTTGCCCGCGGCTGCTTCGATACGAGCCCGGCCCAAATCCCTGACGAGAACCTTTTTCACCGAAATATCCGTCCCGAGCTGCCGCCTGATGCCGTCGCGGTCTTTCTCAAGTAGTTCCACCACCGCCGACCCCACGTTGCCCAAACCCAACACTCCGATTTGCACCATGTTCATTACCTCCGTTCTCTTGGCAAACAAAAAACCGCCCAAAAGGGGCGGTTATGATCCGCGGTTCCACCCTATCCGGCCTGTAGTCCCCTACCTTCTACCGGAGCATTTCCACCTGAGATGGGCGGACTCTCGTAGTCCATCGGTGTGAATGTGCATCGGTACGAAGGCGCGGTGACCCTCTGACCCTCTAGTCGCTTTATCGCGCGAACGCGCCGGCGTCGGCCTGCTGTGCGATCGCTTGCCGGCAGGATGCGGTTCGATCATCGGCTGATGCCGCCATCCATCGCACAGTGTGTCGGTTCCGCCGGAGGCTCCGAGGTGGTTTTTCCCTACAGGTCTAGCGCAGGCGGCTTTCAGCTCACAGCCAACCCTCTCTGTCGCGCGTCCCCCGCGGTACTTGCCTCTTCATGGCCTAAACAAGTATGGAATCCTTGATTTCAAGCATTGTAGCCCGGTCTTCGGATTCAGTCAAGCGCGCTCGCCGGGCGGAAACGTCACCCGGTTATCCTTATCCATCCGGTGGGATGATCATATTCCACAGCCGCTTGCAGAATGTCGTTAGAAATGGCAATCCTAAATCAGACCGGTGTTTCAAGATCCCGTACCCGGCGAGAGTTCTACATCGCTATCAGAGTGGGAAACCGCTACGTTAACGGACTTCAGGCTGCGTCCTGATGTGGAAACAGGCTGTCCAAATAGTGATGAAGGTGTAGAGCGGACGAACCCGAAGTAAGTGGAATCGACGCCCGAATAAGGGGAGGGGAAGTAAGAAACAAATGAACTTCGAGGGAAAAGTAGCCATAGTTACGGGAGCCGGCAGGGGCATCGGGAAGGCCACCGCCATCACGCTGGCTAAGCACGGAGCGAAGGTTTGCGCGGCCTCGAGGACTGAGGAAGACCTCGAGATTACCTGCCAGGCCATCAAGGACCTGGGCGGTGAGTGCATCTACGTCCCCACCGACATCACTGATCTAGACCAGATAAAGAACATGATCAACAAGACGGTGGAGGCGTTTGGCCGCATCGACATTCTCGTGAACAACGCCGCCGGAGTATCGACTACCGCAGGTAAATCGGGGATTCTGGACATCTCTGACGAAGACTGGAACGGCACTCTAACCGGCACCGTGACCAGCGTCTACAGGTGCTCCCACCATGCGCTTCCGCACATGATCAAGGGCGGCGGTGGCGTGATCATTAACGTGTCGTCGACCCGCGGGCTTAGCGGCCGGAAAGGAAACTGCGCTTACGGCGCGGGCAAGGCAGCCATCATCAACCTGACCAGGTGCATGGCCTTGGACCTGTTGGAGTACAACGTGCGCGTAAACTGCGTATGTCCTGGGCACGTGGACAACGAGTTCTTCTTGGCGGCGAAAGCTATCATCGCCGAACCGTGGAGAGAGCAGGAGATCCTCGCCAGCCAACCGGCTTCGATCCAGAAGAAGATTATGGAGAGGCTGGCAGCTTTGCGTGACAATCCCGTCGGCAGGGCATCTATGGGCAGAGGTTTCAACGGCACTCCCCAGGAACTGGCCAACGCCATCGTCTTCCTCGCGTCAGACGAAGCGTCGTTTATCAACGGCGAGTGCCTGGTAGTCGACGGAGGGTCCTCTGCGGGGAAGTAGTCTCAAACGCGGGACCTTCGGCAGGATAGTAGTCTCATAGATTTCGGCTGAATAAGACCGAGTAGGTGCATCTCAGTAGGTCAATCAAAAGTAAAAGGGGCAGGTGTCCTGCCCCTTACTTATTTCTATTTCGGTTCCACGGTTGCAAACTCCGCCCTATTTCAGGACTCCGGACCTCAGCTTCATGGCCTCAAGCACTCTCTTGATAGCCAAGACAAAGCCCGCGGTCCTGAGGTTGGTCTTGAGCTCATCGGCCAGGTCCCAAACCTCGTTCAAGCAGCTGACCATCATGGTATCCAGCTTGCTGATGACTTCGTCAAAGGACCATGCCAAGCCTTGCAGGTTCTGGACCCACTCGAAGTACGATACAGTCACGCCGCCCGCGTTGGCCAGGATGTCGGGGATTGCGATGATCCCGCGAGACTCGAGCACCGCGTCGCCTTCGGGAGTGGTCGGTCCGTTGGCGCCCTCAGACACGATCTTGCAGCGCATCTTCTTGGCGACCGTCTCGTCAATCTGGTTCTCCAAAGCGGCGGGGATGACAACGTCCACGTCCAAAGTGAGGAGTTCCTCATTGCTAATCGCCTGGATGCCAGGCTCTTCGTAGCCGGCGATGAGGTGCCTCGGCGAAGTCTGGACGTAGTCGTAAAGCGCTTTGATGTCGAGACCTTCCTTGCGGTACAAACCGCCGGATATGTCGGAGACGGCGACGACCTTGACGCCCTCCTTATGCAGCCTCATGGCGGCCCAGCAACCGACCTTGCCGAAGCCCTGAACGGCCGCGGTAGCCTTCGTCTTGTCGATCCCAAGTTTCTTGAGGGCGGCCAAAGCCACGACGGCGACTCCGAAACCGGTCGACTCGCGGCGTCCCAATGACCCGCCCAGCGCGATGGGTTTGCCGGTCAGGAGAGGCGCCATGCTGCGGCCCGCTATCGTGCTTGCCTCGTCAACCATCCAGCCCATAATCTTCTCATCAGTGTTTACGTCAGGGGCGGGCACGTCGACCAGCGGCCCTATGTTGGGCATGAGCGCCCTGATGTACAGGCGGCTTAGTGTCTCGAGTTCCTCTTGGCTAAGAGCCCACGGCTCGCAAGCGATTCCACCCTTAGCGCCACCGTAAGGAATGTTGAGAAGTGAGCACTTCCAGGTCATTAGAGCTGCCAACGCGGTCACTTCGTCCAGCTCAACGCTGGGGTGATAGCGAAGGCCTCCCTTGTACGGCCCGCGAGCGTTGTTGTGCTGAACGCGGTAACCCTGGAAAACCTTTAACTCGCCGTTTACGCGCATGGGAAGTTTGACTACCACTAAACGGTCAGGCTCTGAAAGAGCTTTGCGGGTAGTTTCATCCAGTCCCAACTTGTCTGCCGCTCGATCGAAGTAATGCTGGACGTTCTCAAGCAGCGTTGAAGCCATTTTTGAGACTCAGCCCCTCTCTTTGATTATTCCGCGTACCGATGCCGCCTACCGGTCCGTACAGGGCTTTCAAACCCGAGTCGGCCGGCCGGTTCACCGGGCCGCCAAGAACCGCACCAAACAGAAACCGTACGAACAGGAACCGCTAACTGCCTCCAAACCATCTGCCGCCAGAAACTGAAAAGCTGAGAGGTCAGATCGCCTCCCTGTGCCCGTACTCCCATCCAAAGCAAGCAGGACAAGCCGAACGGAAAGGCAGAACACCTGCTGAGACTGTTTGGGGGAGTGATGTAAGAGTGACTATCTGAGGAATCACACAATGTGTCTCTTTTAGGTAACGGATCACCAAGGCTCTATGAAAACCGATCTGCCGGTACCCCGGACGCTCCTCACCCAAGACGACACTTCACCTCGTTACCGTATTCGGCAACATAGTTGGTGCAGATCGTACACTATACCAACTTGGACTCTCTCGTCAATCATAATGGTATTCGATTGGACCAACCAAAACTCCTTTTCATCATACGGGATGATGAAGATGAGGAAAGTGGTATTGTTTGGACCGGACGGTATTGGAAAGCTGCCCGCGCCGCCTCGAGGTTGTCGGGCTTGTCCAGATAAGCGATGAGTTATCCGAGTTATCGAGTCATGGAGTCATCGAGTCATCGAGGCACTGCCGCATGGAAAAGTCCCCACACTGAGGTACTGCCCTACGGGGCGGTTGCCACATCCGCACCGAAAACCCGCTGCCTTCAAACGCACTGCCCTGACAGAAGCTAGGTCATGTTTGGGGAGTGTCTCCTCGGCTTCTTCTGGCTTTGGACTCTTCGTCGTGGCGGATGGCCTTTGCCCACTTGAGGGCGTCTCTCGCCCTCCACTGAAACTGGCAGTACGAGCATCGATAGGACGGCTCCAGGGTTAGCGTGAAGGCGAAAAACAGGCCTGCCACCAGCATGAGTGTTATCCGAACGGTAAGATCGCGCAGGACAAGCGCCAAAATGCCCGCCAAAACGACTCCGACCGCTCCTATCTTCTTGTACAACGCGGGATCCCTGTAATGAGTGTCTTGCTTCCCGCATCTGGGACAGGGCAACTTATCGCCCGGCTTAATATCGGTTTTAAGGCATAGTTCGATGAAGTCCGGTGAGAACCGTGTAACGCTCAACTTGGCTCCTCCTCCGCGGACTGGGGTAATCTCTCACTCTCCGAACGCCAAGAGCTCTCAAACACCCGCCATCTGAACGCCCGGCGACCCGGGCTCCTGTCTGTTAGGCCTTTTCTATGGTAACCATCGGCCCTCTCTTAAGTTTTTTCAACTGTTCCCAGCCTTCCGTGATTCTGCCCACCACGTTAACTGGGCTTGTCGGCCGTATCTCGTTGCCCCTGCTCGCAGGCGTTCTGCCGTAGAAAATGCAGAAGGCGTTCCCGGGCTCCCAGAACCCAAGGTCTCCCTCCTGGACTACCGAAACCGTGTTAGGGTCGTCCACAACGGCGCCTATAGAAAAGTAGATCTCCTCTCCCCACAGGCTGCCCCGGGACTTTATGGGCAGCACGCGGGCAATGGCCTGCGCGGCCGGAGAATCGTTGAGTTCAGCTTGGAGTTCAATGTCGTCTACCAGGATTTTGATCTTTGTCACCGTGCATCACCTCTGATACGGAATCTACTGCCGAATTCTCTCCGAGTCCCGCGTATGCAATCTGCAGCCGCGTCTACTCGGTTATCTGCCCCACGTTATCTGCTCTCTACAACGTCTGCCGCACCTTGTCTGCTCTACGAGGTCTGCCCAACGTTTCTGCTCCCTGTTGTCTGCGCTACTGAGTCATCTTCTATGCTCTGTTATCTCCATCGTTTCTCCATAGGTTTCCCCCCTCCCTTCCTATGACAACAGAACCCGGCATCCTTCCGCGGAACAGAAGGTGTTCCTTATGCCTATACAGAATGAGGTATATCCTAAGCGCGCGGGGCGAACTGGCGCGGAGCCCAGAGGAAATCGGCAGTTCCAGTTCTCGCCGCAGGAGACGAACCGGCGGGAAGTCAGAGGCAATCCCGGTTCTCAGCGCATGAGGCGAACCGGCGAAGAGCCTGTAGGGAGACACGCCTCTAGCCGCGCTAGGCGACGGCGCACCCCCCCGCACATTTGAGCTAACTGGAGTGACTTACCTTGGAGAGAATCTACAGCGGCAAGACCAAAGATGTTTTCCTTCGTGACGACGGCAACATTCTTCTGAAGTTCAAAGATACGGTCACGGGTACCGGAGACGTCATAGACGCCGGGTCAAACACCGTCATAGGCGAGGTATCGGGAAAAGGCAACGCTTCGCTGCGCCTGACTGTCTACTTCTTTGACCTCCTGCAGAAGGCCGGCATGCCCACCCATTTCATCAGCACGGGTCCTGAACCCAACACCCTTCTGGTCAAGCGGGCCAAGTCGTTCAAACTGGAAGTTGTGTGCAGGGAGAAGGCTTGGGGCAGCTTCATCCGCCGGTACGGCGCGTATATCAAGGAAGGCACTCCTCTTCCGTCGGTCATCGAGTTCACCCTCAAGGACGACGAGCGAGAAGACCCGCCCATCAACGAAGAAAGCCTGGTTGCCCTGGGGATCGTCACCGAGGACCAGATCCGCTACATGAAGGAATCCGCTCGCAAGGCGACGGCCATCCTTAAGGCTCACTTGGCGGAAAAGGGTTTGGACCTCATAGACATCAAGTATGAGTTTGGCGAAGTGGACGGCCAGACCATCATAATTGATGAGATTTCGGGAGACGGCATGCGCGTAGTGAAGGACGGTAAGGTCCTGCTTCAGAAGGAGCTAGCCGCGGCACTACTCGGGGAGTAAGTGTTACTGCCCTGAAGCAATCAGTGGCAATCAGCAGCAATCAGTAAACGGACTACTGTTCTGTGGCGAGCAGTAAGCAGATTGTTGCTCCACGAAGAGCAGATAACCGCTTTGTTTCCGCGCAGTGAGTATCAAACGGTTTG
>DULO01000015.1 GCA_012840345.1 Candidatus Fermentithermobacillaceae bacterium | reverse complement strand
ACGCTCGACGGTTTCCCGTATCCGGGAAACCACGTGAGCGGGGCTAATGCCCCCGTAAGCGATGGCGGCGTGCAGGTTCTCCAGGTCGGGATAGCTCAGCCTCTCAAGGACGGCGTCCCATATCCCTTCTTCCTGCAAGACGGACGGGGCGATCCCCAGTTTTTGCTGGACTTCTTTCTCCAACCAGGCCTTGGCCTTGGCGATTTCCTCTTCACGCAGCTGTTTCTTAAAAAAGGTGCGGATCTTGGACCGGGCCGACGGGGTTTTTACTATATCCAACCAGTCGCGGCTCGGGCCCAAAGACTGCCTGTTGATGAGGATCTCGACTATGTCCCCTGTAGCCAGCTTTCTGGAAAGAGGGACGATCCGTCCGTTTACCTTAGCCCCGACACAGTGGTGACCGATGTCTGTGTGGATCTTGTAAGCGAAGTCCAGCGGCGTCGAGCCAACCGGGAGATCCACAACGTCACCTTTGGGGGTGAACACGAAGACTTCGTCGTTAAAGACGTCGATCTTTAAGGCTTCCATGAACTCCCTCTCGTCAGTAAGCTCCCTTTGCCAGTCGACCAGCTGCCTTAACCACGACATCTTTTGCTCAAACTCCCGGTCATGGGACCGGTCGTGTTCCTTGTACCGCCAGTGGGCCGCGCTGCCGTATTCGGCGGTACGGTCCATATCTTTCGTGCGGATCTGTATTTCAAATGGTTCGCCCAAAGGCCCGACCACCGTCGTGTGCAATGATTGGTACCCGTTTGGTTTGGGCATGGCTATATAATCTTTAAACCTGCCGGGCATGGGTTTCCATAAAGTGTGGCATAGGCCCAAGACCTCATAGCAGTCAGACACCGAATTGACGATGACGCGCACCGCTATCAAGTCGTATATCTCGGAGAGTTCCTTGCCCTGGGTCTTCATCTTTTGGTAGATGCTGTACAGATTTTTGGCGCGCCCGCTGACTTCGCACTGGATCCCCTCTTGAAGGGCCCGCTCCTTTATCCTGGAGATGACCATGGAGGCGTCGGCTTCCCTCTCCGTGCGCCTGGCCGCGATGCGTTTGGAAAGGCTGCGGTACTCGTCTGGCAAGAGGTACTTGAAAGAGAGGTCCTCCAGTTCCCATTTGAAACGCCAGATACCCAGCCTGTGAGCCAGGGGCGCGTATATCTCGAGGGTTTCTTCAGCGGTTCGTTTCTGCCGGTCAGGGGGGAGAGCGTAGAGGGTTCTCAGGTTGTGCAGGCGGTCCGCCAGGCGTATTACGACCACCCGCCAGTCCTCGGCCATGGCCAAGAACATCTTTCTTAAGTTTGAGACCTGTTCTTCCACCCGGGACCTAAACTCAATGCGGCTTAGTTTGGTCACGCCGTCGACAAGCTTCGCGATCTCGGGTCCGAACTCCGCCCGGATTTGCTCGAGCTTGATGTTGGTGTCCTCGACGACATCGTGGAGAAGAGCCGCGGCCAGAGTGGGGGCGTCGCCTTCCATCTCGGACAGGATCTTGGCCACGGCTACGGGGTGCTGTACGTAATCTTCCCCCGAAAGGCGCTGTTGCCCAAAGTGGGCCTTGGCGGCGAAGGCATAAGCCCTGGCCACCAGCTCCCTGTCTTCCGGAGACAGATATTCTCCTATATGATGGTCCAGTTCTAAAGTAGCCACACAGAGCCTTCTTTCTTCTAGGAAGGGGTTACGGGGCCGAAAGCTCTTCCGGCGGTCCCGGTCCTCACGTTAGACACATGTTAGAGACATAATATAGAAAAACGACATATCCGGTCCCCATAGGAGGCCAGATACATCGTATCGCGCGATTCTCGAGGACGCGGATTAGGCTTCTTGTCTTATCTCAGTCCTTTATTTCTATTACCGAGATGACGGTATGACCCTTTCCTTCTAGATTAGCCCTACCCGGCAGGTAAGTCAATTCGATAAGAAACGCCACGGCGCTCACTACTCCGCCAAGTTTCTCCACCATATCAACGGTGGCGCCTATTGTCCCTCCGGTGGCCAACAGGTCGTCTAGGACCAAGATCTTCTGGCCGGGTTTCACCGCGTCAATGTGGATCTCCAAAGTATCGGTACCGTACTCCAACTGGTACTCGCCGGACAGCGTTTTATATGGAAGTTTGCCCTTCTTCCTTACGGGGGCGAATGCCTTCCCCATTGCGTAGGCCAAAGCCGAACCGATGATGAAGCCCCGTGATTCGGGAGCCACTATCACGTCAAAATCAACGCCCATGCACCGCTCCTTAAGAGCGTCTATAGCTTCCTTGAAAGCGGAAGGGTCCCCCAGAATGGTGGTGATATCGATAAACTTGATCCCCTTGGTAGGGAAATCGGGTATCATTCTAAGTTTTGACGCCAGCCGGGCGGCCGTATCTTCAGTCATAGCGCACCTCTCCACAATCGGAAATTGTCAAAAGGAAATTTCTCCAAAACGGCACGGGCTCCTTCCCTGACCCCCGTACCTTTAACGTACCACGGCGAATCAGAAAGAGAGCTCTTTGTTCGGGTTACTGAGACCCTGAGTTCAGGGATCTTGGAGGATTCCTGTGGAACCGCCAGGCCAATCTCTTGAACCACGCGGATCATCGAGCCGACAAGAGTCCTCGCTCCGTCCCTGTGCAGGTTCACATCGCCCCTTAAGCCCGAGGCCTCCAAATAACCTCTCCAGGCCTTGCCCATCTCAACCAACAGGAGCCGGGTTCCGCTCAGGAGTTCCTTAGTGTAGTTCCATAGATTCTCCATGTGTTCCTTGTCTGGATACGTCCACGTTAGCCAGAGTTCACCGTCTTCTTGCCAGGCCGGCCACAAGTAAGCGTCGTGAGAGCGAGATAAACCTGTAATCCGCTCCATCCCTTCGTCCGTTAACGGGACATGGACCAAGATAACGGCGGGATCGCCTCTGCCAGGTTCAAGGGTCCACGGCGAAGTTGACACCACGACCCCGTCACAGGTTCTGAGGGCGCGCCTGGCCTCGTGTCCGAGCGCTCCCCTAGCCCAAGGACCGTGCATGGCGGCCGGCCGTCCGGCCTTGGCAAGCGCGGTGAAAAGGCTCCTCGCCGCGTCTTCCGACCACGTGTATAGGATAACCGGGCGGTCTTTGGGGATGCTCTCGACCAGTCTCATGTACTGAAGCCCGCTTTGGCTCCATGCGGGCCGGATGTCCTTCACCAAAGGGACCAGCTCTTCCCGCTCAAGGTACACGCTCCTGTAAGGGACGAAAGCGGCGTCGCAATCCCCCATAAGCGCCACGGACCTTGCCAGGTCGCCTTTCCCAAACCAGATAAAACGCCTATTCTCTCCGTACTTCGACAATTGGATCCGTAAGTGGCCTCCTGACTTCCCCATAAGCTGGACTTGCTCGATCCGGCAATCGGGGCTCACGAGCACGGGAGGAGGAGTCTGGTGGTCGAAAGGTTCCAGGGAAAGCATGGAGCGCAAAGTAGCGTCGCAAATCCTGGGAAGGTCCACCATACCGTCTAAGGCAAGCGCCTTTTCCACGGTCGCTTCGGCAAGCATTTCCTCACATACAGTCTTGAACCGTTCACAAAAAGCGTCTATGCGGTCTCTCCGGATGGAAAAACCCGCCGCGCCCTCGTGCCCTCCGAACTCAAGCAGCAGGTCCTTGCACCTGGCCAACGCCTTATATACGTGGAATCCGGGGATGCCCCTGGCCGACCCTTTGGCGAGTTCGCCGTCGCCCGCCATTAGCGCGACGGGCCGGAAGTAGGCCTCCCTCAGCCGTGAGCAGGCAATCCCAATGACGCCTTCGTGCCACGACGGACCGTGAGCGCAGACCCCGTAATCTTCCTCAGATACTTCGCCTTGGCAGTCATCCAAAATGGCATTCTCCACAAGCCGTCGCTGCGCGTTCAGCCTGTCCAGTTCTTCCGCCATCCCCCGGGCGGCTTGGGGATCCTTCTCGCACAGGAGGTTTAGGGCCAACATAGCGTCGGCCAGTCTCCCGGCGGCGTTTAAGCGGGGAACCAGCCCAAACGTAACATCCCTATCGAAACTCAGCCGGCGAAGGCCATCCCCGGACGAGCCTAACCCCGCGACTTCGAGGAGAACCTTGATTCCAACCCTCTCTCCTCTATCAAGGCTACTAAGGCCAGACCGTACCCACATCCTGTTAAGGCCCAACAACGGCTGTCCGTCTCCGGCTATGGACAACGTCAACAGATCGTGGGCCCAGTTCGGAGGCATTTCCGTTTGAAGCCTTATCTCCCTGCGGGCCGCCTCTCCCAGGAAAGCCGTGGCCAAAAGGTACGCTACCCCTGCCCCGCTCAAGAAGCGGTAATCTAGAGAATCCCATGACTCAAGGTAAGGATCTATCACGGATAATGCGGGGAGCGGGCGGTCGCCCGGCAAGTGGTGGTCGGTCACTATCACGTCCAGGCCCAACTCCAAAGCTTTCTCGCAAGCCTGGTACGCGACGATCCCGCAGTCGGCGGTTATGATCAAAGATACGCCCTCGTCCGCCATGGACGTTACCCTGTCCACATGAAAACCGTATCCCTCGTTCATCCTTGAGGGAATGAGGACTACAGGAGTCAATCCCAAAGCCTCGCAAGCCTCTTTGAGGATCGCCGCGCTCGTCACACCGTCGGCGTCAAAATCAGAATAGACGGCGACGCGCTCTCCCCGGTCTCTGGCCAAGAGCACCCTGTCCGCGGCCTGCCTCATTCCGGGCAGGGAGATGGAATCCACCTCTGGGGCTTCGGCGCAAGCCATCATCTCGAGGGCCCGCCCGGTATCTCCATGGCTGCGCTTAAGCAAGACTGAAGCCGCCTCTACCTCAAGGCCGGTCTCAACGCTTAGCTTCCGCACTACTTCGAGATCGTAAGGCTCGGGCAAGTTCCATCGACTATGAATGGGAAGGTTATGGGGTCTCTCTTCCGACCGCGTCCTCTTTTCGCTCATATTTCTCCTTATCCGAAAGCGTATCTTGCGGGGTCTGTTCTGCGTTTTCTTTGGCTTCTTTGATCTCGTTGAGTTCGCGGGTCAGGTCCTTGACCTTCATCCTGAGCGGCCTGTTTCTGAACCAGGCCCACACGACGCCAATGATAGCGCCCAAACCGGCCGAACCCAATACCACGAGAGCCAGGTTGATGCTTAGGCTCCAACTCATGAAAGTGATAGGCACCAATTGGGCGTTCTGAACGGCAAACACGACAACGAGCAGCAAGAAGATGATGGCTATAACCAACACAAGGCTTCCCCCCTAAGACTCATCTACGCCTCTTAGCGTTTTTCCGGTCCAAATCCCGGCCGCGCCCGACCGTATCCCTCCGGTCTTGGCGGTTGACAACGCGGCCGTCTGTCTTCTTCGCGGGGTCAAAGTCGTATCTCTCAAGAAGCGACGCGAAGTCCTCGGCATCTTTTCCGAAGTAATCCTCCATGCTCTCGCCTTCTTCGCCCCCGGAACCGCCCTTGGCCCGGGTAGGTAAGCCCTCGTAGGCCATTCGCTCTCGCCTAAGGCGTTCCGCCTCACCTTCTGCCAGAGCTTTTTGCACCAGGGAAAGCTGGTGTTTGTAATCCCGGTTCTCGAACTTCTCACGGTTAAGGTGAGGCGGAGACGCCAGAAGTTCCTTTACCCGTTTAACCCACCTGTTAAGCCCGCCTTGGGTCGACAGGTCCGACGCGGGGATACGCAACACGGTGAAGCCGGAATCCTCCAGCGCCTTCTGTCTGGACGCGTCCTTCTGGGACTTCCCTGACACCAAGTGGCTCTCCCCGTCAACTTCAATAATCAGCCACTCGTCTACGAGAAAGTCCACGGTGAATCCCTTCACCGGGACTTCCCGGGAGAACCGTAGCCCCGCTTTCCTGAGCCCTTGAGAGAGCTTGCGTTCGCTGGGAGTCTCGTCGTGGTAGCTCCAAATATAGCTTCCGGTTACGTCCTTTTTCACTGGCGTCCTCCCCGACCCGGTTAGCGGCTATAGGTTTTCCGGCAGTTTCACAATCGGGTTTGGTTCCGGTTCGATAGCCGGATCATAGCACTCGCCGTCGGGACAAAGGTACCTGTCAAACCACGCCAGGATGTACTCCAGCCTTTCGACCCTGTGCTTCGGCTGCCCTGACCGGGACAACTCGTGGTTTTCGTTGGGGAACCGGACAAGGACCGCGGTCTTCTTGGTCTTTTTCAAGGCGGTGAAAAACTCCTCGGCCTGTTCCATCGGGCACCTTAGGTCCTGCTCGCTGTGGATCAACATGACCGGCGTCGACACATTTCTCACGTACATGAGGGGAGACCTGTCCAGATAGGCCGCCGGGTTATCCCACGGGTCGCCGTCGAACTCCCACTCCCCGTTCGTGAAAGCCGCGTCGCTGGCTCCGAATTGGCTCAACCTGTTGCAGGTGCTTCGCATGCTCACCGCCGCTTTGAACCTGCCGGTGTGGGTTATGACCCAGTTGGTCATGTAACCGCCGTAGCTTCCTCCGAGAACGCCCATGCGGTTTTCGTCTATCCACGGCACGGACGCCGCGTAATCGGCCGCGGCCATTACGTCTTCGTAGTCAACGCCTCCCCAGTCGTGGCGGATGGCGGTAAGGAACGCTTGGCCGTAACCGGTACTGCCCCTCGGGTTGGAGAAGACGACCGCGTAGCCTCTGGCCGCGAGCAACTGAAACTCGTGGAAAAAGACATAGCCGTAAGCGGCGTGCGGCCCTCCATGGATCTCAAGCGCGGCGGGACATTTCTCTCCTTCTTTGAGCCCTATGGGCTTCATGAGCCACCCGTGAACGAGCGTGCCGTCTTTGCTGGGCGTGAAAAATTCCTCGGGTTCGCTAAGGTACACGGACGAGAGAAGCTCTTTGTTCACGGAGCTTAGCCGCCTGACCGTGAAGGGCTTTTCGGGTCTTAGGTCAAAAGGCGCGGGCGAGGACTCCTCGGGGAACCCCTGCCACGCGGAGCCTTCCGACGGGGCCGGCGCGGACGGTTCGAGCACAAACACATCCCCTATCAACGTGGGGCTTTGGAGATGGATGGCGAAGGTGTCGTCGGCTTTGGCCTTTGTCCAGCCCGACACCGTGCAGTCCCCGCCGGTAAGCCTGGTTATCTCTTTGGACTCCACATCCACGCTGTAAAGATGGGTCCTGCCGCGGTCGAGAGCGCTAAAGTAAATGGTTCGAGAATCCTGGGACCAGACAGGCTCGGTAGTAGGGCTCCCTCCCATATCTCCTCCGGCGCTGTTCGCCACCGCGAGCTCCGCCTCTTTGGTTAGGTAACAGACTTCCCCGCCTTCCGCCGGCACCACGCAGACGCCGGTGACGGTAGCCCCTTTATACTCGTTGTTGTGACCGTAGAAAGCGATGCTCTTCCCGTCGGTAGACCACGATAATCCGCTTATAGCGTGGTCCGTTCCGGTTATTTTCCTGAGCCCATTTCCGGCCTCATCCACCTGCGCGACGTATATGTCTTTCACCGATGTGAGCTCATGGTCCTCGAAGCGGGCTGATATGAAGGCGATGGATTTGCCGTCGGGGGACCATCTGGGTTCGCGGCAATCGTAGTCGCCGTGAGTTACTTGCGTGACGGCGCCGGTCTCCACGTCGACCACGAGGATCTGCGCTTTGTGTTCCGGTAGAAAGCCCTTGCCGTTCAGTTTGTATCGAATGTTGGTAATCACCCGGACGTCCGACTTTTCCTCTTTGGAATCGCTTGACCCGTTCGGACTTGAGACGGCAGAAAAAGCGATCCTCTTCCCGTCGGGGGACCAGACCGGCTCGCCGACGCCGTCTTTGCGAAAGGTCAGCTGCCTGGCCTCTCCCCCATCAAGGGAAATCAAGAATATCTGGGTCTTGTCCTCATTTCTTTCAGAGAGGAACGCTACCTTTGAACCATCAGGAGACCATCTCGGCGACGTATCGTTCTTGGGGCCCGAGGTGAAGGGCGCGACTTTACCGTCTCTTGCAAGGTAAATCTGGGTCTTGTACTTCTTGATCTTTCCTTCCGTCACAACGCTCTTCACTGTAAAGAGCACCGATTTGCCGTCTGGAGAAATCTGAGGGTCCGAGACCCATTTCATGTCCAGGAGGTCCTTGGAGGTGATCCGGCGCATGCGTTTGTCCCCTTCCTGTTCGCTGCTCTTCTCCAATTTCGTCTTTAGGGGGTTCGCTTCCTCCATGCCGGAGCCGGTCAAACTCTCTCCTTAAGCCTTCTACTGTGTTGACGCTTGGATCGTCCAGCACCTTCTCAAGCAAAACTTCCAACATCTCGCCCAGCTTCTTTCCGGGCTTCATTCCCCAGCTCTTCAGGATGTCGCCGTCTACGGCAAGGTCCTTTAGAGTCAGGGGCTCACCTCGGACCAAAATGTCCCGGATTTCATCTTTCAAAGCGTTGAGTTTGGAGAAGTCGTGGGGCGGCTTGTGCGCGGCGATGTCGGCGGCTTGAAGGTCAAACAGATCTTGCAGGTTCTCAACCCCCACGGCGTTTATGAACTTCTTGGGGTTCTTGGGCCGCAAGAACTTATACCTGCTCATATGTTCCCTCACCAGTGTCGCGACGGCCGACACCGTCTTGGAGTCAAACCGCAAACCGGTCAACGCTTCTCTCGCCAGTTTTTCCCCTTCCAGGTGGTGCCCGTAAAAGTGTCTCTCCCCTTCAGCGTCTACCGAAAAGGTCCCGGGTTTCCCGATATCATGCAAGAGGGCGGCCAGACGCACGTTTAGTCTTGGAGGAGTCCCATCTAGGGTCGCTATTATGTGGCCAAAGACAGACCTGTCGTGGTGCTCGCTTTTCTGTCCAAAACCCACACAAGCCTGGACTTCGGGCAGTATGTAGGCCAAGAGTCCGGAGCTTTCCAATAAGGCTACTCCCGTGCCCGGCTGGTTGCTGAGGAGAATCTTGACCAGTTCGTCCCGGATCCGCTCTTTTGAAACCTTGGTTATGAGCGCCGAGCATTCTTTGATCGCGTCACCCGTACGTTTCTCCAAATTGCCCTCCAGTTGGCACGCGAACCTGATGGCCCTCATCATCCGCAGGGCGTCTTCCCGAAACCTTTCCCGGGGGTCCCCTACGCATCGAACTAAGCGGCGTTCCAAATCCGGCAAGCCGTTCACAAGGTCGATCACCCGGCCGTCTCTGTCCATAGCCAGGGCGTTAACCGTAAAGTCGCGCCGTAAGACGTCTTCTTCCAGAGAATCTGAGAAGGCCACGCTTTGGGGGCGGCGGCCGTCCAAGTACCTTCCGTCCCTGCGAAAAGTAGTGACCTCCACGTCCATATCTTCGCGGACTGTTACGGTACCGTACTTCTCGCCCGTGGGAATGACGCGGGGAAAGAGGGATTTCACCTCTGAAGGGCGGGCGTCGGTGGCTACGTCGTAATCAGCTGGCTCCCTATGGAGCAGAATGTCACGGACGGATCCGCCCACCAGGTACGCCTGAAACCCTGCCCTAAGCAATACGTCCATGACCTTGCCGACCGGTGAAGGGAAAAGGTCTTTCACCCGGAACCACTCCTGAACGTTACGACGTCATAAATAATGTAACCGTTAACTGCTCATACGTACAGCAAGCACACGGGAACCCGTGTTATACTGGCCATTAAGGTCAACGCGAGGAGAGACTCAATGATGAAGAAAGCTCCGCTGTTCGTTCTTTCTTTGATTCTGTGCTTTGCGGTTGCCGCGTGTCAGAAAACCGGCGACATCGCCCAGGAAACCGACGACATGTACAGCGCCTACTCTCAAGCCTTATATAACCTAATCCGCGACAATAAACTCCCCGACGGCACCGACGCACCTGAGCTAACGGGGGATGTGTCCTTAAACAAGTTCGCCATAAGCGACATAGACGGCGATGGAAAAGACGAACTCATCCTCATATGGACCAACACTTACGGGGCCGGACAAACAGGCTACGTTTTCGCCTATGACCCGGAAGCCAAGACGCTCCGCACTGAACTCACTGAGTTCACCTGCCTAACCTTTTACGACAACGGCATGGTAAAAGCTCTGTGGTCCCACAATCAAGGACGGGCGGGGTCGGACTTCTGGCCTTACAACCTGTATAAGTACGTCCCCGAGACCGACAGCTATGGATTGGTCGGCATGGTAGACGCGTGGGATAAGAACTACCCGGGAGTAGACGATCAGCCGTTTCCAAGCGACATAGACAAGAGCGGGACGGGATTCGTTTACTACATCATGGAAGACGGGCAGTACGACACGTCTCATCCCGTGGACGCGTCCGAGTACAACGAGTGGCTTAACTCCTACCTTGAGGACGCTAAGGAGATCGAAGTCCGGTATATGGACTTGACGGAAGAAAACGTCCGTACTCTCACGCGGTCCTGAGGAGCTATCTGAGCCCCCGCGCCCTATCCCTGCGTTCCTTGGTAGCCAGCCGCCGGTTGACCGGCGTTTCTTTGCCCATCCTGCGCCGGATCATGGCGGCGAACGTAGACATCTCCTCACACCGTAAGACCGCCGCGACCAGGATATAAACCAACACCGCCCCGCCTATGACAACGGCCGCGGTTAACGCGTCCCTCAAGAGGCTACCGGTTCCCTCTCCAAAGTTCAGGGCGGCTGACAGAGCCAAGGCCGCCCCGGCCATTACCGTGGAACTTACCAGGATCTTCGCCAAAGATGTGGCCAGAGATTTCAGAGGAAGCTTGGAAAGCCTGTTCAAAGCATAAAGCCCCGCCAAAGCGCCCAGTGTGGCGGCGAGGGAGTTGGCGATGGCGAGGCCGACATGTCCCAAGAACCTCACCAGCACAAGGTCCAGCAGAACGTTGAGCACCGCGGTCACTGCCGCAAGTATGACCGGAGTCCGGGTATCCTGACTGGAGTAAAAGGCGACAGATATCACCTGGGTAGCCGCCATTGCCACTAAGGCCGGGCTGTAGGCCACAAGAGCCGAAGCCGTCAGCGAGGTTGCCCCCGCCGTGAACGCACCGTGTTCAAACACCAGCCTAACTACAGGCTTCGCCAAGACCATCAGCCCCAGCGCCGCGGGAATGCAGATGAACTCAACGTACCGCAGTCCCATTATCGCGGTTTCCTTGAAACCTTCGCTATCGTTCTTGGCCCACATGCCCGAAAGGGTAGGATAAACGACGGTCACGACCGCCGACACAAACAACCCTAAAGGCACTTGTCTTAAGCGGTCGGCGAAACTTAGCGCCGCGATGGAACCCTCAGGCAAGTGGGAAGCCAAGTTCCTGTCCACAAAAAGGTATAACTGAGAAAACAGGGCGCCGGCCATGAGCGGGACCGCCAATTTCATTACTCGTCTGGCGCTCTCATCCATACGCAACGAAAAGCTGGGCCGGCCGCCGACCTTAAACCACTGTGGCACTTGGACCGCCAAACCAGCCGCGTATCCGCCGACTACCGCTACGGCCAGGGAGGCGACTCCAAATACAGGCGCCAGCAGGCTTATTATGGCAACGATTACCAGGTTCTGGAGAGAGGGGGCCAGGGCGGGAATCCCAAAATGGTCGTAAGTATTTAGCACCGACTTGGCAAACGCCGAAAGCAAGGGAATGGCCATCGCGGGCAGGAACACCCGGGTAAGAAGTACGGCGTCGTTGAAGGTCGTACCTGAGAAACCCGGGGCGGCTATGGACACCAGCTTGTCCGCGGGCAGCATCGCCGCCACCGATATGCCCAAAACCGCGGCGGTGGAAATGGTGATCACGGAAGAAGCCAGACGGGACGCTCCCTCCCGGTCTCCGTTGGCTACATGAGAGGCGAAAACGGGAAGAAAAGCGGTGGACAACGGACCGGAAAGGATACCGGTGATGACTCCGGTTATGGTGTTGGCGACAACGTAGGCGTCGGTTCGGCCGGTTGCCCCGAAAAAGACGGCGATCATCTGCTCCCTGGCAAATCCCAATACCTTGGAAAGCGCTCCCAGCAGGATAACGACGAACGTAGCTTCAACTATTCGCTTCTTGGACAACCGGATCCCCCATTCCCTGTTTACGCTGACACTTCCCTGCCTGCCCATCCGAGATTATACACAGCTTCCTTGTACTTGTGGGCACTATCCACGTTGTGATATTCTGGCTCTGGTCCGTATACGATCGAGCTCTTGGCCGGTTGGGTTGTCGGACTCTGTTGTTGGGGGTTGGGCTTGTGTTCACCTGCTATTGACTCCTCCCCAAGAGGGTGGCAAACCGGCGCGCCCCGGCGCGCTCTCTCTTTGGTACCGCCGTTTTTCGTGCTTCGGTCTTTTTGGATCCGGCGTCAGCATGCCTACTTCTGTCTCTGACTGAAGGCGCGCCCGGATCGTTCCAACAAGAGGTGAACCCGATTGTCTAACCTTAAGCGGCTTCTTAGGTACTTGCTTCCTTATTGGCCACTTGTGCTGGTCGTGTTCGTCGCGATGCTCGCCAACTCTATGCTGGAGCTGTCTCCTTCCGTAATCTCCAGGGAAATCCTGGACAAGGGCTTGGCCAACAAAGACTTGGCCCTGATCATTAAGCTCTCGCTTGGATTCATTTTGGTGGCCGCGGTGCGGTTTATCACCAATTATGTCCAATGGTACGTTTCTGAACTCCTGGGCCAGAAGGTCATTTACAACGTACGGCAGACCATCCACGATCACCTGCAATCCTTGCCGCCCTCCTATTTCTCAGGCATGGGCACGGGTCAAGTCATGTCAAGACTAACCAGCGATATAGACGCCATTCAGCAATTTGTGGGCTGGGGCGCCTTGCTACTGGTGCAGATGATAGTCCAGTTGACCGTGATATCCTCTTACCTGGCGTACTTGAACCTGGAGCTCATGCTGGTAAGCTGCTTCCTTTTCCCGCTTCTGTTTCGGAACGTTATGGTCTACGACAAGACGGTCCGCCCGGCGTGGAAAAGAGTAAGGGAGAAAATGGGAAAGCTCACAGAAGTTCTGCAGGAAAATATCAGCGGAGTCCGCGTCGTCAAAGCGTTTGCCCGCGAACCCTATGAGATCGACAAGTTCGCCAAAAAGAACCAAGAACATTACGACGCCAACATGGAAAGAGCCGAAGTCGAGGCCAAAGCCCAACCGGTGTTGGACTTCCTGTCAAGTTTGTCAGTGGTTATCCTGGTTGGTTACGGAGGGTACATGGTCCAGGCCGACAGACTAACCGTGGGTACGCTTTTCGCTTTCTACATCTCCGTTTGGAGCCTCATCTGGCCCATCCGCATGCTGGGCTGGATCGTAAACCATGCGGAGCAGGCTCTGGCCGCCGCTCCAAGGCTGTTTGAACTCTTGGATACGGAGCCCGCCATCAAGAACCCTCCGGAGCCTATCGTTTTGGATAAGGTTACGGGACGGATTGCCTTTGAAAACGTGAGCTTCTCCTTTCCGGGCGACTCACGGGAAGCGTTGAAGAACGTCAATCTGGAGATCGCTCCGGGCGAGCGCGTGGCCGTCGTGGGAAGCACCGGCTCAGGGAAATCCACTCTAGTCAACCTGTTGCCCAGGTTCCTAGACCCTGTGGAAGGAAGGGTGACCCTGGACGGATACGACTTAAGGGACCTGGACCTCACATCCCTCCGCAGGCAAATGGGTATTGTGCTTCAGGATAACTTCTTATTCTCGGCGACTGTGCGGGAAAACATCGCGCTCGGGAAACCCGACGCCACCCTGGAGGAAATCCAGGAAGCCGCGAGACTTGCCCAAGCGGACGGCTTCATTCAGGAACTCCCCAGGGGCTACGATACTCCGGTGGGCGAACGGGGCATCGGGCTTTCGGGAGGCCAGCGCCAGCGCATAGCCCTCGCGAGGGCTCTCCTGGTAAATCCGAGGGTGTTGGTGTTGGATGAAGCGACTTCCAGCGTTGACACGGAAACCGAGTACCTGATCCAAGAAGGCCTGGAAGAGGCCATGAAAGGCCGGACTTGCATTATAATCGCCAAGAGGCTTTCCACTATCAGAGGCGCCGATAGGATAGTCATCATGGACCAGGGACGCGTCGTTGAGATAGGCACCCACGAGGAACTCCTGTCCAAACCAGGGTTCTATAGAAACCTGTTTGAGAGCCAGTTTGCCGAAGAGGATGTCCCGAAGGCCCTGGCTATGGAACTTGCCGCTTTCGGCACTGGGGACAGCGGGAACGATATGGGCCTTCTGAACGGAGGGGGTGACGCGGATGTCTGAGTTCGATCTGGACCTGGTCGAAGAAGCAGAAGAAGCTCCGTTTAACCGGGAGCGGTTTGTCCGCATCTTGAGGTATACCAAACCGTACATGAAAACGGTGGTCTTGTCGGCGTCCCTTACCCTTTGCGGGATAGCCATTAACCTGGCGGAGCCTCTGCTTCTCCGGTCTGCCATAGATAAGGGGATCGCCGCGAGAGACACGGCCACGCTGGTGCGGATAATCGGCATTCTTCTCGCCCTTCGAATAATCAACCTCTTTACCCAAAGGACACAGATAAGGACGGTCAACTTTCTTGGCCAAAGGATCCTGTACGATCTCAGGCAGGAGCTCTTTACTCACGTTGAGAGCTTGCCTTTCTCGTTCTTCGACCATAGGCCCGTGGGCAAGATCATATCCAGGCTGACCAACGACGTGAACCATATCGGGAACCTTGCCGCCAGCGGCGTGGTCAACCTGGCGAGCCAGTTGGTATCCCTGGTAGCGATCGTCGCCATCATGTTGGCCATGCACTGGAAGATGGCGCTGGTATCCTTCACAAGTCTGCCCCTCTTGTTCTTGGTCCTGACCAAGGTGCGTTGGGCCTTGGAAAGCGCCTGGGGAGATACGAGAAAAGCGGTGGGCGAGATAAACGCCCACCTAAATGAGACGGTCCAGGGCCTTCAGGTCATCCAGGCTTTCGGTCGTGAGCGCCTGAACAGCGGAAAGTTCTCCGTCGCGAACCGTAAGTACTTTGGAGCCTACATGAAGGCCACCAAGATCGACCAGACCTTTTGGCCCCTGGCGGACCTCGTGGGCGCGATAGGTACGTGCACTGTGGTGGCGTACGGAGCCAGCCTCGTGATAAAAGGAGAAATCTCCCTCGGGTTTATCTTGGCGTTCGAGAGCTATCTGGGCAAGTTCTGGGGGCCCTTCAACACCTTTTCACGGGTTTGGAGCCAAATCCTATCGGCCATGGCATCGGCGGAACGGGTCTTTGGAATTCTAGACCAACCCACCGAGTCCGAGGAAGCCGGAAATGTCAGAGTAGAGCTTCCGAGAATCGCCGGGGAGGTTGTTTTTGACCACGTGACCTTCGGGTACCGGACTGATAATCCGGTGCTGCACGACGTGAGTTTTACCGTAAAACCCGGCGAGACCATCGCTCTCGTCGGACCAACCGGCGCGGGCAAGACCACCATCATCAACCTCCTGGCAAGGTTTTACTTGCCCACCGAAGGCAAAGTGCTGGTGGACGGGTATGACCTAAGGGAAGTTGACCTGGCGTCCTACCGCAGCCAGCTGGGCATCGTGCTCCAAGACACCTTCATCTTCTCAGGGACAGTCCTGGACAACCTCAAGTTCGGAAGGCTGGACGCCACCATGGAAGAGGTGGAAAGGGCGGTCGAAGCGGCTTACGCCAAAGGATTCATCGAGGATATGCCCGACAAATACCTGTCAGAGGTAAAGGAACGGGGAACCAACCTGTCAACGGGACAGCGCCAGCTCTTGGCTTTCGCCAGGGCTCTCTTGGCGGACCCGCGCATCCTGATTTTGGACGAAGCCACATCCAGCATAGACCCTGAAACAGAGCGGCTGATCCAGAAGGCGATCAAGGCCTTGCTCAAAGGCCGCACCGCCTTCATCATCGCCCACAGGCTTTCGACCGTCCGGGCAGCCGACAGGATCATGGTCATTGATGGCGGCAAAATCGCCGAACAGGGCACTCACGAAGAACTGGTAGCGGCCGGCGGAATATACGCGAAGCTGTACGAGGCCCAGTTCAGGAAAGCAAGCTGAGTTCGGGCAAGAGTAGCCCAAGCCCGACTCGAGAGACCCTTAGCGGCGCGAAGATCACAACAGGCGCACGTTGTTGATGTCCAGTTCAAACTGGGCTTCCAGAAACTCGGCGGCCCGCTTGCACGCCAACATCCTGGTTAAGAATATCTCGAAGTACTCCATAACCGGAGAGATGGCCGTATCGACCGTAAGCTGGAGGCATATTGTCTTCGCCGCCGGGTCCACCTTAAGGAACGACCTGGTAGCGGCGTAGTTCACCCGGTCGTGTACATCGAAGTTGTGAATGTCCTGGTTGCGCACCCTTGACCGGTGCACATCCGATTTATCTGCCAAGATAAGGGCGGCTGAGACTGCGGATACCGCGGTCGCCGAGTCCTCAGGATCGTGGCTCCCGATGGCGCCGATCACCGTCGCGATTTCCTTGGGATCCATACCCCTGGACGCCAGCAGGCGCTCGGCTATTGCCGCCCCCGTCTGGGCATGGAAATAGCGGGAAACCACGTTTCCGATGTCGTGGAGAAAACCTGCTATGGCTGCCAGCTCTTGCTCGCGCTCGGGAAACCCCAATCTCTCCAGGACGTTCCCCGCTATCGCGGCGACCAACCCCGCGTGCCTTTGACCGTGATCCGTAAACCCCATGGCGCCCAAATGGGCGTTTCCTCCGTCTATGTAGGCCAGAACCTCCGGATCCTCCTTTAGGAGGTCAAGAGTGACCAACCTCACTTCTCCCATCTACCTGTCATCTCCAGCGAATCAAAGTATTCCTGATACCCCGGGTTCAACACGAACTTGCCCTTGGATAGCACTTCGTAGTCCCACGGGAACATGATATGACCGAAAGTCTCCATGCCGTACCATGTAGGCTTCCAACTCTCCGACGACGCCCACAAGCAAGCGGTGCGCACCACTCTGGCCTTTTCTTTCTTGCACTGGGCTAACACAAGACGCATGGTCTCCCCGGTCAACACCATTTCGTCGACGATCAAAACCCTCTGTCCGGCTACTTTTTCAGTGACCGATACGATTATCTCGGGGCGGTCGCTCACTATCTCACCGTGGCGGCGCCTGGTCACGAGGCAAGGATAAAGGTCGACCCTCATGAGCGACGCGATTACGCAAGCGGGGATGAGGCCGCCTTTCCCTATCCCGACAACGAGGTCGGGACCCAGTTGCTTGCTGGCTTCCACCGCTATGTCCCGGCATATCCTGTCCACTTCTTCCCAGGTCAGCACGTATGAAGGCTCGTTGATGTACCTTATTTCCACCTGTCCGCACCCTTCTCAAATCCAAATGTCGCCTAGAATCGCCTTTCCCTAGACCGACTATCCGAGTATGCCTCCAGAAGTCGCGAAATCTGCGCAGACACACTATATGCTTCGGATATGACCCCAGCCTCATTAGCGCAAGGATTCCCTTTTTTCGATGAAAGATCCTGCATTCACAAGAGGGAAACGCTTGGTTCGCGACGAAAGCCTTTCTTGAGGAAAGGAGGTGGTGTCGAGTGGACAGTCTTAGTTCGTTACTCGGCGCCTCCAATCCCAGCGGGAGGACCGCCGGGTAGCGCAAAGGGCCCCCGGGTTTCCCCCGGGGGTTTCTCATTCTTCTTCAGGCAATTCCTCGCCCCTGTCCTTCTTGTTTCTGTACCGCTCTTGCCTGTCAAGGATGCTCTTGCGGATCCGTATCGCTTTAGGGGTAACCTCTACCAGTTCGTCATCATTAATCCACTGCAAAGCGTCTTCCAATCCCATCACCCTGTAAGGCACCAGGCGCAAAGTCTCGTCCGACGTGCTGGCCCTCATGTTGGTCAAGTGCTTCTTCTTGCACACATTGATGTCCAAATCCCGGGGCCTGGAGTTCTCCCCGACAACTTGCCCCGCGTACACCTCCTGGCCGGGCCCAACAAAGAGGACGCCCCTTTCTTGGGCGTTGTGGAGCGCGTAGGTAGTCGTCGTTCCGGTCTCCCAGGAGATCATCGCTCCTTGCCGTCTGGTCACTATCTCGCCGCTGTAGTCGCCGTAATGGTCGAACACATGATGCATGATGCCAAGTCCCTTAGTGAGGGTAAGGAAGATAGGCCGGAATCCCATGATTCCCCTGGTAGGTATCGAGAAGAACATGCGCACTCGGCCCGAGGTATCGGGGTGCATATCCAGCATCTCTGCCCTCCGGGGGCCCAGTTCCTCCATTACGCGTCCCATGTACTCTTCGGGAATATCGATGGAAAGGTACTCGAAAGGCTCCTGCTTCTTCCCTCCGGCCGCCTTGAATATCACCTCAGGCTTGGAAATGGCCATCTCGTAGCCTTCGCGGCGCATAGTCTCAATCAAAATTGACAAGTGCAGTTCGCCCCGGCCGCTTACCCGGAAAGAATCAGGGTCCTTGGTGTCTTCCACTTTCAGGCTGACATCCTTTTGGGCTTCCCGGTACAGCCGCTCCCTAAGGTGCCTGGATGTCACGTACTGCCCTTCACGCCCCGCGAACGGGCTGTCGTTGACTTTGAACGTGACCACCATAGTCGGTTCCTCGACTTTGATCGGCTTAAGCGGCACCGGGTTCTCTGGGTCCGCGATGGTCTCCCCGATGTTGGGGTCTTCGATGCCCGACACGGCGGCGATGTCCCCGGATTCGACCTGCTCAACTTCGATCCTTTTCAGTCCCTGGAACACCCAGAGCCGGGAGATCTGCGCGGGCAAGAAGCTTCCGTCGAGCCTGCACAGGGTTACCTGCATGCCTCTCCTCAGTACGCCGGCTTCAACTCTGCCGATGGCGATGCGGCCGATATAGTCGTCGTGGGACAAGGTGCTCACCATCATTTGCAGAGGTTCTTCGGTCCTGGCTGCAGGCGGCGGAACTTGGCTTAGGATGGCGTCCAGGACAGGGGCGATACCGCCCTTGGGGGAACCGCCCTTATTCCTCTGCCGGTTGTACAGCCGCGCCTCTTCCACAGACGCGGTGGCGTAGCCGTTCCTGGCATCCGTGTAGACCACCGGAAACTCCACGTCTTCGTCTGTGGCTCCGAGATTCACCAAGAGGTCAAACACTTCGTTATAAACTTCATCAAAGCGAGCGTCGGGGCGGTCTATCTTGTTGATAGCCAAGACCAGCTTGAGCTTGTGTTCAAGGGCCTTCTGCACTACAAAGCGGGTCTGGGGCATGGGCCCGTCGCAAGCGTCGACCAGCAATAGAGCCCCGTCGACCATGCTCAGGATACGCTCGACTTCGCCTCCAAAGTCGGCGTGGCCGGGCGTGTCCACTATGTTGATCTTTACGCCGTTGTAGCTGATAGACGTGTTTTTCGCCAGTATCGTGATGCCGCGTTCCCTCTCAAGGGTTCCGGAATCCATGACACGCTCTCCCACGACTTGGTTCGCCCTGAAAGTGCCCGTCTGTCTCAACAAGGCATCCACCAAGGTGGTCTTGCCGTGATCCACGTGGGCTATAACCGCGACATTTCTGATCTTCTCGTTAACGTTTGGGGCCATAAACTCATATTCCTCTCTCCTTGCCCGATTACCGAAGCACTATTATACATCTTTTGCAGTTAAGACCCATCGATAAATGCTAAACTATACGTAGCCGGAAACCAGTGACGGAGGGCAAATGGAGAGAAGGACAGCGGGCGGGTTCTTGAGAGATGCCGCTTACAGCATATTTCAAAAACTTAGGGCCAACACGTTGCTTCGATGGGTTGGAATGCCGTTCCAGCGAGTCTTCGACAAGATCGGGGACACCCACAGGTTCCTGACGGTTCAGAGCATCGACATCCTCCGCGCCGATGGCTACGAGAGGGCGGCCGGGTTCTGCGAATCCTATAAGGACGAGTTAATACAGGGCACTTATTGGGCCGACTCTCTGTGGAAGAACGCTACCCACCATTACAACCCGCGCACCGGACGTGGGCTTCTCGTATGGCCGGGAGCCACGGACCAGTTGAAGTACTGGTTTAAGGCCGCGCTAAACTACTGGCGCAAAGGCAACATCCACAAGGCAATGTTCACGCTTGGGGCTTGCGTCCACGTCGTGCAGGATAGCTGCCAGCCTTACCATTCCAACTGCAAGATGTTAGGCGGCCACCAGAAGTACGAAATCTGGGCGGACAAGAATAAAGAACAGTTTGCCGTCTCAAGCGGCGGTATGTACGACCTTTCCGATACCCCGGAGGGATGGGTGGTTCAAAACGCCCAGTACTCGTCGGGACTCTTGCCGGCGATATGCGGAGTTACGCCCGATTCCGGCGAGGAACGAATAAGGGAAAGGCACAGGGTAACAGGGGATCTCCTGGCCAGGGCCCAAAGGACGTCGGCCGGTTTCATATTGTTCTTCCTTAGGAAAGCTCTTGAGACAGGCAGCCTGCCTCAGAACACCGGGTTCTCCCTAGACGGAATCCTGGAGAGGACGTAGCTACCGTCCCAAGACCACAACGTTGATTGACCCGACCGAGTCTCCCGACAGCCTCACTTTGTCGCCTTTTCGCACGGACGAAAGATCCACCCGGACACCGTCTCTTAGGACCAGCGCCGCTGCGTCTACCAAGACCGTCGCGCTGGAGCGGCTGTCGCCCACGGTGAGCACCCTGCCTTGGATGGATGTCACGGTGCCCTCCAACTTAAAGCGGGGCGTATAAGTGCGTTCCGCCCAGTAGACTGTCTGTGTCGAGTCCGCCAGTATGGTGACCCTGTCCCCCGGAAAGAGGTCTGTCAGGGGTCCGTCCACCCCGGCGGTCCAGTCCACGAAACGGGCATCCCTGGCGAAGGAAATGGAGGTTGTATCGCCGGCCCATATGGATAGCGTGTCCTTGGCGGAAGATACGACTGTGCCCGAAGCGCTCCATCCCGGTTTGGTGTTCTCTTGGATTTCAAGGTATTTCAGGGCACCGTCCCTGCCCCCCGCGAGCACTTTGGCCCCGGTCCGAAGCGTATCCGATCCGAATAAGCCTTGGATGACAGCGTCGTCCCGCATGGCCATGGGAACGTATCCGGTGAAGTAGAAGACGCCGTCCTTTTCGCCCAGGTACCGGCCCGTCACCCTGTCGGAGCAAGTATCGGTTACTTCTCCCCAGACTACCTCGCCCGCCGAGTTCAGGTACAGTTTCGCCCTGTCGCCCCACTGGAGTTCTTCCGAGGAGAGGGTAACCCGGGCCCGGAGGTCAGCCATCTCCGTCCCCGGCCGGACTACTATGGGGTAGGCTTCGCCTGCCGGAATGGCTCTACGCTCAAAGAACACTTTGCCTTGCTTGGAAGATTGGGCGGTGACCACGCAATCAAGCGTTTTCTCATATTCAATCCGGTTTTCTACCCTGACGAACCGTATGTCTTGCGCGCTCGGACCCGCGACCAAGACCGTATCGCCTTGCCGTATGTCAAAAAAGGAGGTCCTGGAGTTCCCCAGATAGACGTTGGTGGACATGCTTATGTTGCTGGCTTCCCAACGGGGCATCACGAACAAGGCCGCGCCGCTTATCAAACCGACCCGCCCGCGCAGAGAGGCCTCGGCGCGCCAGACATATTCCGCCCAGACGATGTCGCCCGACGGTCCTAAGGAAAAGAGGATTCTTGACCCTGACGGGACTTCGGAAGCCGGCGCGGCCCTCTTGTTCCGGGCGTCTATTACCTTCAGGTTCCCTGGCACGGCCAGCTGCAGCTTGCCCGTCTCTCCAAACAAGATCGTTCCATCCACCAGGAACGCCTCAAATTCTGCGTCACGATAAAGACGGGCATCGACCGAGACTTCCCGTATATCTTTGTCGGACGGCCCCCTAACTGTGACGACATCGCCCGGCCGTACTTGGGCAAGCGTAGAGGATGCTCCGTGGTGCGACACCCTAGCGCTAGGAGGGACGTCGCAGGCAAGCCAAGCGTCTCCAACGTATAACCTGTTACCATCTTTGGCCATGACGGTCCCCGAGTACGAGAACCGAAATGAGGGCTCCTCTTCGACCGTGCCCGACTGCCGCGAATCCTTGGTGAGCCTAACCTGCACGTCTTGCGTTCTATCAGCCGCGACGGTGATCGTCAGGGACTTCGTGCGATACCCCGCCTTCTCCACTGAAATCTCGTATCTCCCCGGAGCCAAATCCAAGGTTACCGGCGCGTTTCCTTTGCCGACGCCGTCTATGAAAACTAACGCTCCCGAGGGGTCTGAGATCACGTTTACCCCTCCTGTGATCAAATCAAGGACAGGAGTAAGCGCGGTTTCTTCGAGAGACGTCACAGTGACGGTGGTCTCGTAGCTCTTGTAACCATTGGCTTTCACCGCCACTCTTCTTTCGCCGGGAGCGACTCCTATCACGCACGGAGTCTTGCCCCTCAGTATCCCGTCTACGTAGACCCTGGCACCCGGCACGTTGGAGTCCACTCTCAAAGCTCCGGCCTTCTCTACCAGTTCGAGAACGGCCTCCTCCGAAAGGCCCATTACCTTCACGAGGTCTCCGGGGCTTATCTCTTCCAAAAGCTCTTCCTTCGTCACGGTGTCCGTCTTGCCAAAAGCGAGAAAAACGGCCTTCTCGACGTTAACGGGAGTACCTTGGACCGACAGCTCTCCGTCCGCGCTCCACAACGCTTCGCCTTCCGCAAGGAACGGATCGCCGGCCTCTTGAGCCTTCAGTACCGTGCCGTCCGGCAGGATGGTGATGGTTACGGGTTTCACCTTCCCCGGTTCGACGGACATGTCGCTCCGACCCACAACTTTCCCATCTTTGCTCAAGAACCTGTACTTGCCCGCCAAAGGTATTGAGATGAACGGTGAATCATCGGACACCGCGTATTTGTCCAAGAGCCCTGAGGCGGGCCGGTACGCCGTGATCCTGTCGTTTTCTATGTTTATGGCTAATACCGTAGCCACAGTGCTTCTCTTCAAGGCGAAGTATTGCGAGCTGAGATAATACGAAGCGGCCCCTATGACGGCCATGAGCGCCACATTGACAACGACGCCCACGACTCCCCTGAGAAGCCGCTTGCTTTTCTGCCTATTACCGGTATCTTCCTTGGTTAGTCCCTTTCGCTCCGCGTCCATCAGAACGTCCTCTCGACTAGAGTGGGCTCAACACAGGCGAAAACCTTTCGGCCCATATCTATATCGAGAATTCGTTCCGTCGGTTGAACGGCTCTAGCGTTGGAACTTAGGAGCCCGCTTTTGAAGAAACGCCCGCATGCCTTCGGCTTGGTCGGGACCCTCAAAGCACTTGGCGAAGAACTGCCGCTCCAGCGCGAACCCCGCGAGGCTTAGAGGGGCGTGCCCGTCGCGCTTTATGGCTTTCTTGGCGTTCCTTACCGCCAGGCCCGACTTTGAGGCGATCACCCGGGCCAGTTCTTCGGCACTCCTAAGAGCCTCTCCCGCGGGGACCACCTTGTGCACCAGGCCGATAGACAATGCCTCCGCGGCATCGATTACCCTGCCGGTTAAGATGAGCTCCAGGGCCCTGGGCACCCCCACTATCGCCGGCAGCCATTGCGTGCCTCCAAAGCCCGGAATGATGCCCAGACCGACCTCAGGCTGGCCAAACTTGGCGTTTTGCGAGGCTATCCTGATGTCGCACGCCATAGCCAGTTCGTTCCCGCCTCCCAGCGCATAGCCGTTTACGGCCGCTATGACCGGAACGGGAAAACCGGATAGCCGTTGAAAGACAGCTTGGCCAAAACCGGAGAAGTCCGCAGCCTCCCCGGGGCTCATGCTCACCATGGCGGAGATGTCGGCTCCGGCCGCGAACGCTTTCTCTCCCTGACCTGTCAGGATCAGGGCCGACAGCGTCTCAAGCTGTTCAAGCCGCCCAAGGCAGGTATCAAGTTCCTGAAGCACTTTAAGGTTCAAAGCGTTCAGGCTCTCGGGACGGTTTATGGTGATAACCCCTATGCCGTCCGAAACCGTCACGACCAGGGTTTCAAAGCAGAGGTCAGTCCCCGCGCTCACGGTTCTCCCTCCATCATGATTCTGATATTCCGGTGGTATTCGGCTTTATAGCCGCCTTTTCTCTATTTGTTCGCCTAAACTCAAGTAGCGCCCAAGAGCGTAGGCAACGCCTCCAAGTTTCACGGGATCCAACGCGCCTTCTCTAAGAACGCTGGGATCGGCGTGGACTGCCACGACTTCCCCCACAAACATGTCGTGGCTCCCTAAGGAGATCCTGTCCTTCACCTTGCACTCAATGTTCACGGGAAACTCGGCGATCAGGGGCGACCTCACTTCGTCGGCCCTAAGAGCCGTCAAGTTCGCCTTGCTGAACTTGTCCTCGTTTCTCCCCGACACCGTACCGCAGTACTCGAGCACCGGGACCTGATCTTTCGTCGGCAAGTTCACCACGAAATCGCCGTACCTTTGTATCAATCCGTACGAGTATCTTGTCGGCCTGACTCCTATGGTGATTACCGGCGGCTCGGAGGACGCCGTACCGACCCACGCCAATGTAATCGCGTTCTTGGTGCCGTCGATATCACCGCAGCTGACGAGCACCACGGGGACCGGGAATAAGGCAGTCGACGGCGCTAGCAGCCTCTTTTCGGCAACTCTATCCATTTGGAACACTCCTTTCTGATTGCCTTCAAAATGCAACAGGGCTAGAATCTACGCATACAGAACTATTTTTTGTAGAGAAGGGACATCCTCTTGGGAAACGGAACGGTACAAGTTGCATCGCAAGACAAACCTTT
>DULO01000002.1 GCA_012840345.1 Candidatus Fermentithermobacillaceae bacterium | reverse complement strand
GGAGCGAATCAAGATGTCGCTTGGTGGAAGGAGCCCGATGGAATACAGGCGAAGCCTTAAGTGCGTATCATGAAGTCCAAGAAAACGTCCGCATCCCCAATGGCGGATTTTACAACCGGCCGTAACAAGTAGTGCTTGGTTTGGGGATCCATCTGGTTCCGGTCTACCGCAGATTGTGCCCGCGATGCCGTCGCACGTTCAGCCTGTGTCCATGTTTCCTAAGGCCGTACAGCCAATTCGCCTTACCCGTGCATGAGGCCGCGGCTCGCCTTTTGGTTCAGGGAAGGAGCCCGGATGCCATTGCGGAACGCCTTTGCCAAGGGCCGCAGGTGGGCGGAGTGTCGGGAAGGACCATCCAGAGATGGCAGAGCGGGTGGAAGGCCGG
The DNA here is from genome assembly GCA_012840345.1 of Candidatus Fermentithermobacillaceae bacterium. Classification (GTDB taxonomy): domain Bacteria; phylum Bacillota; class Sulfobacillia; order Fermentithermobacillales; family Fermentithermobacillaceae; genus DULO01. Next base: position 17,347 of record DULO01000002.1, on the reverse strand, counting down.
AGCAGGTGACCTTCTCGGTTCCTTGTCTGAACGTGTACTGTCTTTGTCACCGGGAACGGACCTCACTCCGTTCTTTCCCCCGGTGAGAATGCCGAGGGGAAGCCTTCGGGCGATGCTTTGGTTAGGGGGATTTTACCGGGACCTGGTGTGGGAGGCTCGACGCCCATCCCTTTTTGCTTTCCTGCGGCTCTCTTTTCCCTCCCTGTCGGTACCCTGACTCACGCCGTCATTGCGCATGAACGCTGGTTTTGAGGGGCTTTCGCGACCTCAAGACTCCTGAACCTTGCCTGCCTGCGCCTTCTTGCGGGTGTCACTCGTCAAGTCGCCACAATCTTTGTCACTCCCTACCTGTCGCTTTGGCAGCGACACTAGACTCAAAGACTCTCAAGGAGGGAGAAACAGTGACCGAGGAACAGTCAACGCTCATCGCCAACTTCCGTTACGGAGTCATTGCTCCCATGGTGGTACAACCGCCGGCACGGGGGGGAGCAGGCTCGGATGCTCCGGGAACTCGCGGGACGAGAGTACAACATCCCTTTCAGCGCCTCGACCAGAATCCACGAGCGAACGCTGGAGCGGTGGCTCCGCGCCTACAGGAAAGGAGGCCTGGAAGCCCTCAGACCCAAGCGACGCGCTGACAGCGGCAGTTCAAGGACAGTGCCGGAAGCAGCGTTGGAGAAAGCCAAGGCGCTCAAGAAGGAAGTCCCCCAGCGCAGCGTGCCTCAGATCATCACCATGCTGGAGATGGCGGGAGAAGTGGAAAAGGGCCAGCTCAAAGAGAGCACATTGCGACGGCATTTGGGGCCGGTGGAGAAAACCTCCTCACGCCGTCCAAAAGCTCACCGCCGTTTCGAGTCTCCGCACCGGAATCACACATGGCAGGGAGACTGCCACCACACGCTTTACCTGCCCGACCCCGAAAACAAGGGCAAGAACCGCCAGGCCTACTTGATCGCCTTCATAGACGATTACTCCAGGTACGTCGTCCACGCGGAGTACTACTTCGAGGAGCGGCGTCCCAAACTTGAAGACTGTCTCAAGAAGGCCATCCTGAAGTTCGGGGTTCCCAGCCGTCTGTATTGCGACAACGGAGCCATCTACTCGGGTCCGCACCTCGAAAGAATCGCCGGGGAACTGGGTTTCCACCTGATCCACTCCCGGCCGGGAATGCCTCAGGGTCGTGGGAAGATAGAGAAGTTCTTCCAGTATGTCGACAGGAGTTTCAAGCCCGAGGCTTACTCCCTGATTGCCTCCGGAAAACTCTGCACCCTGGAAGAACTCAACAACTACTTCTGGGCGTGGCTTGAGGTCTATCACCAGAAACCTCACGGGTCTTTGAAGAAGACACCCAAGGAGCGCTTCGAGGAGGGCCAAACGCCCCTACGCAAACTGGACCCACTGAGAGTCCGCCAGAGTTTCCTTTGGCAGGAGAAACGCAGGGTCGACAAGACCGGGTGTTTCACTTTGGATGGCAACACTTACGAAGTCAGCGCCGCCCTCGTCCGCCGGCAGATCACTGTTCGTTACGACCCCTACGACCTAAGCGTCATTCAGGTGTTCTACGGTGGAGAGGCCTATCCCGACGCGGAGCCCCTTGACTTGAGAAAGCCCCGCCACCGGGACCTGGGACAGGTATCCCGAACACCTACAATCACGACAAACCTTAACTTCCTTGAACTCGCCAAACGTCAGTACGACGAGGAGTTGCGCGAGAGACTCGGCGCAATGCGTTTCCCATGCCCGAAAGAGGAGGAGACGGCAAAGTGATCAGGAACTATTTCGGCCTCAAGGAGACCCCTTTCACCAAGTACGTGCCCACCGCCAACCTCTACCGGAGTCAGGCGTGGCAGGAGCTTTCCGCCCGGTTGGACCACATAGTCAAAAGCCGCGGCTTAGGCGTCATCACAGGTGAAGTGGGCGCGGGCAAGTCGACCGCGGTAAGGGCCCTTTCCGACAGGCTTGACCCCATCCGCTACCCGTTCATCTACATCGCCGATTCGGCGCTGGAGCCTCGGAGTTTCTACAGAGAGGTGCTCTCCCAGTTCGGGGTCACACCGGCCTACTGCCAGAGAGACGCCCGTCGCCAGTTCGACCGCATCCTCATGGACGCCTACGAAAACCAAGGCAAACAACCCGTGTTGGTCATTGACGAAGCCCACCTGCTCTCTGCGTCCATGCTCGCGGAAGTGAGATTCCTCACGAATTTTCGGTTCGATTCATTGTGCCCCTTCGCACTGATCCTCGTCGGCCAGCCTGAGCTTCGGGCCACATTGCGATTGCGGGCTTTGGAGCCGGTGCGCCAGAGGATCAGCGCGCGGTATCACCTCGGAGGGCTTGAAGAACACGAGACCAAGGCATACATCGAACATACGCTCAAACAGGCGGGAGCGTCCAGACCACTGTTCAGCGAGTCCGCCATCGCCCATATCCACTCCATATCCAGGGGAATCCCACGAGTGGTCAACAACCTTTGCACCGCGTGTCTCTTGGATGTCATCGCGCAGGGAGGGCAGCTTGTTGACATGGCAAACGTCCAGCGCGTCCAGTTGGACTACGAGCAACTGTAGAGTAGATTCAAGCATTCAAGACACAAAAGCGCCACGAGGGCTCCCTTGAGGGGCCCTCCCTTTCCTTCGTACGCCGGCCTTCAAGCCGCCATCCATTCCGAGCGTTCCGTCAGCGCCACGCAATTCAAGCGCTTCGCCGACAAACAGCGTGAGCGGCAACAGATTGGGAGCAGCCCGTTGAGGTGCGCGGGCTCCGTGTGTTCGTCGACTGCGGCTGGGCTCTCGTACCTGTGCTTCCGCTGGAGCATGAACATCAAGCTTACCTGCGGCTTGGAAGGAGAGATAGGGCTGAACTGCTGGCAGCAGTATTGAAGCAGAGGCTTGAGGCTAGGGACTAGGAAATCGGTACAGTCAAACTGCGCACACCTGGCTCGTAGCGCCGGCTAGAAGGATAATCTCCCGCTTGATTAGGTGCTAGTTAGGTTGGGGATCCGCAAAGGCGGCGCGGCGTTCGGAAACGCGGCGGTGCTTCAACCAATGATTGAAGTGCCGTCGCTATGTCAAGATTGAACAGGAGCGATGCGCCGATGACAAAGAACGTATGTCTTAAATCCTCCTTACGCCAACCCGTCCGGGCGCTGGTCTTGGTGCTCCTCATCGGGGCCATATCTTTCGCGTTTGTCTCGCGAGCGGTCGAGTACCTGGTTGTGAACAGGGAGACGGACCGACTGGCGGGGTATTACCGCTCCATCGGTAGTCTGAACGTCGTCGCGCCGGGCGGGGACGCCGGCCAGGCAGTGGATCTCGTCTCAAGAAGCCCATACGTAGCTTTCGAGGACCGGCGAAGGTACTGTTCCGGGGTGCTCGAAGACATCTATAACTCGGACGTGGATGGCAGGTTCAGCTTTGTGCCTTCCGACGTGTTGTTCTATGGGAAGCTCCTCTCCAAGGCCCACCTGCCTAAGAGAAGAGGGTATCCTGAGGAGTACCAGTTCAACTTCGCGGTGGACAAGGTGGTAGCGGGTTACCCCGAGCATGTCCAGGAGGGCGGCGAGGTAAGGCTTGGATTCTTCCCCGACGACACGGGACTGGGTTTGGGATATGTCCCTGGGAAAAACGAACTCGAAACGGTCTACGATTCGTTTGAGATAGGTGAGCGCTATTTCGCGAGGGCGCGCTTTGACCCTTTATGTCAGGCGTTTTACAGGCGCCTGACGACGGATGACTCGGCGGATATCCTCATAATCCAACCTCTGACCAAAGGCGGAACCTGGTTCAAGAACGTAGAGCCGGGTGCCTCGGTTGACTTCACGGACCCGACCTTGGCCGGACTCGCGGATGAACTCGCGGTTATAAGGGAAAACCAGCATACCATGTCGGTCTACGGCACGGCGGACATGAGCGCCATGCCGGACGCCCAGGAATCTTCGAGGTGGCTGTACCTCATAAAAGGCCGCTGGCTCGACGCGGAGGACAACGCCGAAGGCCGGCGGGTGTGCGTGGTGCACAACGACTTCGCCGTGCGGCGCGGCCTCTCGGTGGGCGACAAGATCACGCTGAAGCTCCGGGACGTGACAAACCGGAGGCGATCGAGCATAGCGGGCGCATTCTACGGGAACCCCGTCGCCCGCGGAGCGGTCGTGCATCCGGGCTACATACTTCCCGGAGAGGACTGGAACGCCTGGCAGGACTACAAGACGTGTACTGAGGAATTCGAGATCGTGGGGCTGTACGGTATCCTTTGGGACTTGCAGCCCTCCTTCTTCAGCACCGAGATGTACATCCCCGACTCATGCATGCCCGCCGGATACTGCTCCGGAGAGGAGATCGACCTGAGCCTGTACAGCTTCGTTCTCGACTCGCCGGAGCATGAAGACGATTTCGTGGCCGAAAACCGCCAGTCCCTGGAGAAACTGGGGATTGAGGTCCGCTTCGTGGAAACGGGCTGGGACAACTTCCAAGCGGCAGCCGTTCCCCTGAAGCGCTCCCTCGCCATTAACGTCAGGGTCTTCTCCGCGATCCTAGTCCCGGCCATGGCGCTGGCCTCCTTTCTTTACTTGTGGCAGCGGAAGAGGGACTTCGCCATCCTCCGTTCGTTGGGGGTGCCTAGAGGCGAGGGCATACGGCAGCTGGTCTGGTCCATGGCTGTGATTGGGGTGACAGGGGTCGCTGGCGGCGGAGCCCTCTCCTGGGGTTACGCGCTGAGAAAGGCGTCCAAGACGCTGGCCTCGCTCCAGGGACCGAAGGGTGCAAGTCCCTCGGCCAACCTCTCGCCGGCGTGGCTCGCGCTTCTCTGCGTCATGGCGCTCGCCGTGCTGCTCTCTCTCGCGATCGCGGGGGCGCGGGTGATGTCAAGCCGACCCGTGTTGGCCCTCCTTCAGGGGACCGAGTCGAGGGCAGTCCGCAAGAGGAAGCCGGTGGCGTACGGCGCCACGGAGGGGAAAGGAGAGAGCAAGGCTGGTATCGGGGGCGCCGGCGACGCTGAGACGGCGAGAAGTCCGCACGGCTCCGGCCGCGTGTTCTCCGAGAAGGCGCCCGTGATGACCCCCGATGCGGCAAGGTCTGTCGCTCGGCAGGGCGCCGTTTTCCGCCCGGTCGCTGAAGCCCGGGTCTCCAGGGATCTGGGTCGTGCTCTGTTCTCTAGATTCATCATTAGGCACCTCGTCCGCGCGCCCCAGAAGTCTGCGCTTACAGTGGCGGTGGCCTTGGGATTCACCCTGGCGCTGGGGTGGCTCAGCTGGTCCGTAGAGCGCAACGAGGGCAAGCTCGACGAACTCTACCGTGCGACAAAAGTAGAGGCCGAGATCGTGAAGACCGATCCCAGGCTCATCACCGACTCATGGGGAGGCGGGTTCATCCCGTCGGAGAAGGTCGATGCAGTGCTAGAAACCGGCTTTGTCAAGGACGCCTACCTTGTGGCGACGGCAAGCGCGAAGACTGTTGGCGCCTTTGTAATCGGCGATGAGTCCAAACGGGACTACGGCCGCACGGTGTCCGGGGTTCCGCTGGTAGGCTACAGCCAGCCTGAACGAGCCTTCTTCTCGGAGCACGATATGGGCACTAACCGCGCCGTGGAGTACGCGGCAGGCTGGGATGAGAGCCTGTTCTCAAGGGAGTGGACCCCGGAGGAGATGGCTGCGGGCGAGGTGCCCGTGGTGCTGCCCGCAGCCATGATGCGGCAGCTCCGTCTGAGACTGGGGGACGGCGTCTGGCTCCAAGACAGCACCGGAACCGGTTCGATGAACTGCAAGGTCGCCGGGCAATACACGGGTATGGGCACGGCGGGCGGTGCTGGGGCGCCCATCCTGCTTCCCTTCTCAGCGCTGATTGCTTTCGAAACAGACACTCTGCACTACCAGATCGCCAGATTCGCCATCGATCCTGAAAAGAACCGGGAGCTGCCTGAGTTTCGCGCGAAGATGGACGAGGTCTTCGGCGTCGCCGAGGGCAAAGTCGCCGATGTGTCCTTGATAATCTGGGATGAGCAGATGAGACAAGTGGTGGAACCGATGGAAAAGAACCTCCTGCTTGTAAGGATACTCCGTTCGGTGACCGTAGCCGTCTCCGTACTGATCGCGGCAGGCCTGAGCGCTCTCATGGTGTTCCAGCGTGCCAAAGAGGCCGCCATCATGCGTGTGCTGGGGGTGACAAGACGTCTCGCTCGCTTCACGCTTTGCGGGGAGCAGGTGCTCTTATGCGTTTTGGGCCTCGCGCTAGGTCTGGTGTCTTTCACCGCGTTGCGCGGCAAGGTGTCCGCGGCTTTCACCGGCCAAGCCCTCGGGTGCGCCGCGCTGTATCTGGCGGGTTGCCTAGTCGGGTCGTGGCAGGGGGCGAGGTTAGTCACCGACAGGCCACCGCTTGAGCTCTTGCAGGTGAAGGAGTGAGGAGGGCTAGCAGGATGCTGTGTATGGTCCATGCGCGGGGGCCACAGTTCTCGAATGGTGATGACTATGGACGAGTTCGGGGGTATGTGCCGTGCCGGAGTTAAGACTCGAAAACGTGACCTATCGTTACAGGAACGCGGAGCGGGCCGCGGTCGAGGACGTGTCGTGCTCCTTTCGCGGCGGCGAATTGTGTGCCGTGGTTGGGCCGTCGGGCAGCGGCAAGACCACGCTCCTTTCGCTCATGGCGGGCCTCGACAAGCCTTCGTCTGGCAGGATACTCATGGATGGGGAGGACCTCGCGTCCATGGACCTGGATCGTTACCGGCGCGAAAAAGTGGCCATGATCTTTCAGGCGTTCCACCTCTTCCCGCTGCTGACGGTGCTGGAGAACGTCTGCTTTCCTATGGATCTCAGCGGGGTGCCGGAGAAGGACGCCGAAGGCCGCGCCAGAGAACTCTTGTCGGCTGTGGGCATCGAGGAGGAGAAGCATGGACGCTTCCCGGCCAACCTTTCAGGCGGTGAGCAGCAGCGTGTGGCCATAGCCCGGGCGTTGGCCAGCGGGGCGAGAGTACTCCTGGCCGACGAGCCCACCGGAAACCTGGACGTCGCCAACGGCAGGAGGGTGATGGACATCCTTGGCAGACTGGCCCACGAAGACGGCTACTGCGTCGTGGTGGTAACTCACAACCTCGCGATAGCCGACGCAGCCGACAGGGTCTGGCGCATGAGCGACGGCGCGCTTTCTGAAGAGGTAACTGGCGGGTGAGCCTAGAAAGATGTCAGGATAGTCGAAAACCATTTCCCAGCGGCGCAATCCCTATGTCTCGGCGGTGAGAGCTGTGCCTGTCAAAGTAGCTGTCATGGGTTACAAGACGATGGCCGACATGTTCCGGAGAATAAAGCTTCCCGCCGATCTGGCCGGCGAGCTCTCCTTGGCGGTCTATGATGCCCTGTTTGACAAAGCTCTGGAGATTGCCAAGAAACTGGAACAAGAGGAGAAAGTGGACGTCTTCGTGAGCGGTAGCGGCAACGCCGCCTTCATCAAGCCTCATCTGCGCACCCCGGTGGTCAACATCAATATCAGCGTTTTTGATCTTATGTCCGCAATCCGGAGAGCCTCGGCCTCAGGCGAGAAGGTAGCGGTTGTAAACTACAAGCATCCCATTGAAGGCCTTGACGATGTGTTAGATGTGCTTAAGCCCGAGGTCACCAGTGTGGTATACGAAACATACCGGGATTTGTGTGACAAGATGGCCGCCCTGCGCAACCAAGGCTACAAGTCCGTGGTAGGCGCAAGCCTCGTCTGCGAAATCGCTGAGCAGCAAGGTCTTGAGGGCATTTTGGTGTACTCAGACGAGAGTCTTCGACTGGCGCTGAGAAATGCCTTCGATGTAGCGCAGTCGAGGAGGAGAGAGATCGAAAAGGCCGAGAGGCTCCGCACGATAATCAACTTTGCATACGGCGGGATTATGGTCACGGATGCGGAAGGCAGGATCACCTTGTTCAATCCCGCCGCAGAGCGAATCCTGGGTCTCTCGGCAAAGAGGGTGCTCGGGAAAAGAGCCGTTGATGTGATAGAGAACAGCAAGATCGACGAGGTCCTCGCAACTCGCCGCGCCCAGCTCAATCAGGTCCAGGATGTGGGCGATGTTAGGATAGTCACCAACAGGGTCCCTATCACCGACGGTCATACGGTTGTCGGTGTGGTAGCTACATTCCTCGACGTCAGGTATATCCAAAAGGCCACCGAGGAGATCCGCCGCGTTCAGTACAAGAAAGGGTTCAAGGCGAAGTCGACTTTCGGAGACATAATCTTCCGCAGCTCAAAGATGGCGTCGGTGGTGGAGAGGGCGTCAAGATTCGCCAAGTCCGACCTGCCTGTACTCATAACAGGAGAAAGCGGCACCGGGAAGGAGCTCTTCGCCCAGAGTATTCACAACGAAAGTATACGAAGTTCGGGGCCCTTTGTGGCCGTGAACTGCGCAGCCCTCTCAGAGAGTCTGCTTGAGAGCGAGCTTTTCGGATACGAAGAGGGTGCCTTTACCGGCGCCAAGCGGGGCGGAAAAGAAGGCCTTTTCGAACTGGCCCACAGGGGAACCATTTTCCTTGACGAGATCGGTGAAATCTCTCCGGCGTTGCAGGCAAGGCTTCTCAGAGTCCTTCAGGAGAAGGAAGTCCTCCGAGTAGGAGGAGAGCGGGTGATCCCGGTCGATGTGAGGGTAGTCGCATCCACAAACAAGAACCTTTGGCGGATGGTCCAGGAGGGGAAGTTCAGGGACGACCTCTACTACAGGTTGAATGTACTGACACTCAACATTCCCCCTCTCAGAGAGAGGTTTGAGGACATACCTGCGCTGGTTGCTTCGCTTCTTCAGAGGCGGCCGGGGGCAAGTCTCCGGCTGCTCGAGCCGCCCCGGTTTGACGCCCTCTGCGCGGGGCTGCGGAGGTACGACTGGCCAGGCAACGTGCGGGAATTGGAGAATATTGTTGACAGGCTCCTGGTCGTCCTGGACGGAAGAGCGCCCTTCCCGGCGGAGCTCGAGGCTATTGTGGACGATATCTTCGTAACGGGATTGGCGGAGAGAAGCCGGGTCGACGTGGCAGTTGAGAGGCTGCCCGAATGCAAGTCTCTCTCAGATGAAGTGAGAGAGTTCAAGTCCAGTAGGCTAATGGACGCTCTAGAAAAGGCCGGGGGGAAGAAGTCTGAAGCCGCCCGGTCGCTCGGGATAAGCCGCACGACGCTCTGGAGGCAGCTGAAACGGTTCCAGACCGATAATCGCTGACTCCCACTCGCCGATCCTAGCCTTCCGGGGCGTTGGCTGTTGGCCTCCGGCAGTCTCATAAGCCGAGACTGCCGGAGGCTTCTCAGGCCTATCTGCAACCGATCTTTTCCACTGCAGACGGGTTCAGCGTCCCGAGGTTCAACAGGCTGTTGAACTCTGTGAACGAGAGCATCATGTGGCGGACTCTCTGGGTTGTTCCGTCTTCCTTCAGAGCCCGAAATACCCCGATCAAGTTCTTCGCTGTGACATACGGCGCGGTGCAAGGCCAGAACACCAGTTTATACCCAAGCTGGGCCAAGGTCTTGGCATCCAGATCCGGAGTCTTCCCACCTTCAATCATGTTGGCGACTAGGTTTGCTCCCCGGAACTCCTGGCCTATCCTCCTGAGCTCGTCTACGGTCTGAGGCGCCTCAATGAACAGCATGTCGACCCCGGTTTCAAGGTACATGTGCCCGCGACGGATCGCCTCGTCTAGGCCCAGCGGTCCCCGTGCGTCGCACCTGGCTATGATCACCAAGTCCGGATCGGTCCTAGCCGACAGCGCCGCCTTGAGCTTCAGTACGTGCTCTTCTGCGGGGATGACTCTCTTGCCCTCCATGTGACCGCATCGTTTCGGGAACTCCTGGTCTTCGAGAAGGATGGCAGACGCACCCGCTTGTTCGTATTCTTTCACAGTGCGGGCCACATTCAGTTCATTGCCGTAACCCGTGTCTCCGTCTGCGATTACCGGGATGCTCACCGCGTCGGTTATCATCTTAAGCTGTTGTGCCATCTCTGTCATGGTCAAGATGCCGATATCGGGCTTAGCCAGCCTAGACGCTGACACGCCGTAGCCGCCCATTACCACGGCGTCCATGCCGGCTGTTTGGGCGGCAAAAGCCGACAGGGCGTCATAGACACCTGGCGCGATTATGCAGCCGCGTTCCTTCAACATCGCTCTGAGTTTCTTCCTGGTTTCCATGTAGACAGGTCCCCTTTCTACGGAGAAAAGATGACGCTCAATATTCGAGCAAGAATCGTACCGCCGCGCCGCAAAGGGGGTTCGGAGCGGATTGAGCGTGTACAGAGCGAAACGCCGGATTCGGTAGCTGCCGAATCGCATGCATCTATGAAACATTCACGTTGCATGAACCGAACACGATGTTGCATCAAGGAGACGCTTTCACCTGCCCTCCAGCCCCGTTCCGCTCAGAAGATCATAGAGAAATCCTTAAGGCCACGGTGGCACGGTTATTGCTTCTTGCATCTTGGTGAGAGTCTCGAAGCTCTCTCTGTCCCAGCCCTAGAGGCTCGATTTTGCAAGGAGGTAGAGACCCACGTGAAAAAGACAACGCAGCTGAAGCAAAGCCTGAAAAGCGGGAAGATCGTTGTCGCGCCCGGAGCCTTTAACCCGCTGTCGGCAAAGATTATCGAGCAAGCGGGTTTCCCAGCGGTCTATATGACCGGGTACGGCGCATCTGCGGACCTTCTCGGCGCTCCCGACTATGGGCTCTTGACGCTCACGGAGATGGCCAATCACGCGGCCCGGATGGTCCAGGCGGTAAGCGTCCCGGTTGTGGCCGACGGAGACACGGGCTACGGGAATCCTCTGAACGTCAGGAGGACGATCCAAGAGTACGAGAGGGCAGGAGTCGCCGCCATACACCTTGAGGACCAGGTAATGCCCAAGCGCTGCGGCCACATGGAAGGAAAGCAGGTAATCGACGCGAGAGAGTTTGCCAAGAAGATCGAGGCTGCCGTCGACACGAGGTCGGACCCTGACTTTGTGATAATCGCCAGGACCGATGCTAGAGCGGTCTACGGTCTGGAGGAAGCCATCTCAAGAGCGAAGATGGCCGTATCCGCTGGCGCGGACCTAATATTCCTGGAAGCGCCGCAGAGCGTGGATGAGCTGAAACGGGTCCGAGACAGCATAGATGCTCCCCTCATGGCCAACATGATAGAGCATGGGAAAACCCCGCTTCTGTCTGTGGACGAGCTTCAGAAGATGGGCTACAACCTTGTGATCTATCCGTTGGCAGCGCTGTACGCGGCAGCCAGCGCGATGGTCGAGGCAATGTCTGAGCTAAAGAAGACCGGCACCACCGCAGGCCTTGTCAACAAGATGGTTACTTTCCATCAGTTCAACGAGCTTGTTGGACTGAAAGAACTCCAAGCTCTGGAGAGGAAATACCGGGCGGACTGACGTCGTCTGCCCGAAGCTGATTCAGCGACGCCGGAGGCGATTCTAGATGGGTATGACCATAACCGAAAAGATCTTGGCTGCCCATGCTGGCAAAGACAAGGTGGGTCCCGGCGAGATCGTACAGGTTCGACCGGATCTCCTTATGATTAACGACGTCTCCGGCCCTATGGCCGTCGACGCTTTCGCCAGCGTGGGGGCGAAGCGAGTCTTCGACCGACATAAAGTGGCCGTCATCCTGGACCATTTCACTCCGAACAAGGACGTAAACGCGGCAAAGGCGAGCGCCAAGCTCCGGGCTTTCGCAAAGGACCAGGGGCTGCCGCACTTCTATGACGCCGGATTCGGGATCGAGCATGTGGTTCTGCCGGAACTGGGCCTGATCCGCCCGGGCGACCTGGTGCTGGGTGCGGATTCCCATACCGTGACCTATGGTGCCTTAGGGGCGTTTGCCACCGGAGTGGGCAGCACCGATCTCGCCGCGGCTATGGCATTGGGTGAAACATGGCTCAAAGTCCCGGAGACCATCCGGTTAGACTTCAGAGGTAGGTCGAGCCGCTGGATAGGTGGCAAAGACCTTATCCTGCTCGCGATCGGTGAGATAGGGGTAAGCGGTGCCTTGTATTGCTCCATGGAGTTCGGCGGAGAAGCCATCTCGCGTCTCGACATGGACGGCAGGTTTACCATGTGCAATATGGCCATCGAAGCAGGCGGCAAAGCGGGCATAGTTGAGCCTGACGAAAAGACGGAACAGTGGCTCCGGGAGGTAATGGAGAGCACAGGAGGCCGGGCCGGCACCGTCTCGGATGGTGCGCAATTCCGGATTTCCTTGCGTGACCTCCGGAGCGACAAGGATTGCACGTACCGGGAGATCCTCTCGTTCGACGTCACAGATCTCGAACCTCAGGTAGCGGCGCCGCACCTTCCGTCTAATGTGAGGCCGGTGTCGGACCTTAAGTCCGTGGAGATCCATCAGGTTGTCATCGGATCGTGCACAAACGGACGGATCTCTGACTTAAGGGCTGCAGCCGAGATCCTCAAGGGTCGCAAGGTAAACAGGTGGGTGAGAACACTCATCATACCGGGCAGCCGGCGGGTATACGCCCAGGCTCTGAGAGAAGGGCTTATCGACATCTTCGTAGATTCGGGAGCCGTGGTCGCTCCTCCCACCTGCGGACCTTGTTTTGGCGGACACATGGGCGCGTTAGCCGAAGGTGAGCGCTGCGTATCGACAACGAACAGGAACTTCACCGGACGGATGGGGCATGTGACCAGTGAAGTCTACCTGGCGGGGCCCTATGTGGCGGCGGCTTCGGCTGTGGCGGGCCGGATAGCCCATCCCGAGGAGGTGTGACCTGTGGAGATCTTGGGACGTGTTTGGAAGTTTGGGGACAACGTCGACACGGACCAGATAATCCCCGGCCAATACTTGAGCATCCAGGACCCGAAAGCACTCGGGAAGCACTGCATGGAGGGTATTGACCGTGGGTTTTCTGCGCGGATAAAGCCTGGAGACATCCTGGTGGCAGGCGCCAATTTCGGCTGCGGAAGCTCCAGAGAGCACGCGCCTGTAGCCATCAAGGCATGCGGGGTCGGCGCGATCATCGCAGAATCTTTCGCGCGGATCTTCTTCAGAAACGCCGTCAACATCGGTCTCATTGCAATCGAATGCGAAGAAGCGTGCCGCAGGATAGGTTCGCAGGATGAGGTCCTGATTCTGCCTGAAGAGGGGCTCATCAAGAACATGACCACCAAAGAGGAGTTCAAATTCGCGCCGTATCCGCCCCTTGTGGCTGACATCGTGAAGGCAGGCGGGTTATTGCCTTATGTACGGATGAGGTTGCGAGGGAGGGAGGGTGAGTAGGAGAGAGCTTAGCGCACAAAAACGACATTCGGGCTGTCCGAGCAAGTCCGGGTAACAATGGAGGTGGAGAAGAAGTGGACATTCGAGAGCCGATCAAGGTTAAGTGGATATGGCCCGTGCTCATCGCAATCATACTGCTGGGTGTTCCGTGGTATTTCCCCCAGGGCGCGGTCGAGCCGATCATCCTGGGTTTTCCTCTATGGGCCTTTGTCTCACTCGTTATGAGCGTGGTCTTGTCCCTCTTCCTCTATTACGTCGTGACAAATCACTGGAGAATGGAGAATCCGTCCGGTCAGGCACCGGAGGGGCGCAAGGCGGGAGGTGAGTCGAAGTGAGTCTTCCCTTCATAGGGTGGCACGGAGTGCTGGTCATCGCGCTCTATGCCCTGTTCATCATGGGGGCCACGTTGTACATGGCTACCAAAGGCGTCAGCCGCAAGAACATGAGCAGCTTCTATCTGGCGGGAAAGGGGCTTGGACCGCTGCTTCTGTTCTTCACGATGTTCTCGACGCAGTACAGCGGAAATACGGTTGTGGGGTACCCGGCCTCGGCGTACCGGATGGGCTTTCCGTGGCTCATGTCCGTGCCGTACATGATCATGGTTATCGTCGGGTACCTCTTGTTCGCTCCTAGGCTGTACTCGGTCTCCAAGAGGTACGGCTTCGTGACGCCTTCAGATTGGTTCGACAAGCGGTTCGGGTCTAAGACGGTGTCTTTGGTAGCTACCCTTCTCATGACTTACGGGCTCCTCAACTACCTCTTGGAGCAGCTGGTCGCGATGGGACAAGCGATCGAGGGGCTCACCGGCGGAGTGATCCCGTACATCGCAGGGGTCATATTCCTCTGCATCATAATGTTCATATATGAAGGGATGGGAGGACTGAAGGCAGTAGCGTTCGCCGACTTTCTGAACGGCGTCGTCATATTGGTGGGGGTGGCAGGGTTCGTGATCCTCTCCTTCGCCAACTTCGGATCACTGGGCGAAGCCACCAAGAACCTAATCGCTACAGCCCCGGCAAAGGTCCAAGTGCCTCCCATAACCACCTCGTTTAACTGGTTCAGCTACTACATCCTGGTTGGGATAGGCGCAGCGGTCTACCCTCACGCCATCCAGAGGATCTATGCTGCAAATAGCGAGGAGACACTCAAGAAGTCCCTCATCAGAATGTCCTGGATGCCGTTTGCGACCACGTTTGTAGTATTCATCGTGGGCATAATCGGTACCCAGGCGTTTCCTAACCTTGACAGGATGGCATCTGAGCAACTGGTCGGCATGATGGCTAATACCATCGCCATGAAATCCACGTTCGGATATTGGATGATGATCGTAGTCTACTCAGGTGTTCTGGCAGCGATCATCTCGACCACCGATTCGGTGATATTGTCTCTGTCGTCCCTCTTGTCCAATGACATATACGGCAAGGTGATTAGTCCCGGAGCGGAAGAGGCCAAGAAGGTTACTTGGGGCAAGACCGCAGGCATAATATTGGTGCTGCTCCTCGTCCTTATTGCCTGGAAGCCGCCGGGAACTCTCGTTGAGATATTCACACTGAAATTCGAGGTACTGATACAGGTCGCTCCTGCTTTCCTCCTCGGTCTCTACTGGAAGGGCATGAGCAAGACCGGGGTTCTCCTCGGCATGTTATCGGGTGCCGTCCTGGCAGGCGGGATGACGTTCTCGGGCGTGAAGACCTGGCACGGCTGGCACGGCGGTGTCTTGGGACTTGTTCTCAACATCGTGGTCGCTGTGGTCTTCAGCCTGGCTTTCCCAGATAAGAAGTACGAACAGGACAAGACGGAAGAACTGTTCTCCCAGTACGCCGACTGAAGATAAACCTGCACGCATGTGCGGTCGGGGGCTGTTTCCACAGCCCCCGACGAGTCTCTAGATCAACTTCACGACGATTGCTTGACCCCTGAGGTCCCGGCGCTCCTCGGCCTCTAGCCTGAGACTGAAATGATCAAAGTCTTGGTAGTGGACGACTCCGCTATAATACGGAAGATCCTCAGCGAAGAGTTGTCCAGGCATCCCCATATCAGGGTGGTAGGAACCGCCCCTGATCCGTATGTCGCAAGGGACAAGATAGAGGCTCTTCAACCGGACGTCGTAACGTTGGAGCTTGAGTTTCCTCGCATGGATGGGCTCACGTTCCTTAGGAGGATAATGAGGTGTCATCCGCTTCCTGTCATCGTCGTGAGTTCATTGACACCCAGAGGAAGTGACCTGGCGATGGAGGCGTTAGAAGCTGGGGCGGTTGACGTCATATGCAAACCGGATTCATCTTGCGGCGTCGGTGACTTCGCCCTGCTCTTATCCAAGAAGACAGAAGCAGCTTCCAGAGCTGTGGTGAAGAATCTGCCTCGCACCGATGGTCCTTTGAGGCATCCACCGGATAGCTCAGTGCAGAATAAGCCGCTACAGGTAACCCCTCAGATGGCATGCAACGACGGAGCCGAAACACAGGGGAGAGCACCTTCATATGCTCTCGGCCGAACTACCGAGAAGATTGTGGCTATCGGCGCTTCGACAGGCGGAACCGAGGCCATCAGGCAGGTTCTCGCGAAGTACCCTGCCGATGCCCCCGGCACCCTAATCGTCCAGCATATGCCAGAGGCTTTTATGCCCTCTCTTGCGGCTAGGCTTGATCGGGAATGCCAAGCCCACGTTCAAGTCGCGGAAGATGGCGACACGGTAGAGCCGGGTGTGGTGCTCTTGGCTCCAGGGAACCGCCACATGGTTCTCAGGAGGGATGGGGCCAGCTATAGGGTGAAGATCAAGGATGGTCCGATGGTGTTCTTCCAAAGACCGAGTGTTGAGGTTCTTTTTGATTCCGTCGCTCAGCATGCGGGTAAGAACTCCATCGGCGTGATTCTGACCGGAATGGGCGTAGACGGCGCTACCGGAATCAGGGCGATGTTTGACGCGGGAGCCGAGACTATAGCGCAAGATGAGACGACCTGTGTGGTTTTCGGCATGCCCAGGGCCGCCATCGAAACAGGTGGGGTCAAGCACATTCTGCCCATCAGCCAGATAGGCGAACGGATTCTGGAGTTAAGTAGAAAGCGGGAGTAACCGGCACCCAACAACGCGACCTCCCTTCCTCCGGTCTTGGACTCGCGAGTTCATTGAGGGTTCCGCCACAGCCGTCACGAGATCCGCAGAAACTGTCTTGTCCGCAAGATTCACCTGAAAACTTGCAGGCTTGGAACGATCAATCCAAGAAACTGCTAGTTACGAGATGGACTCTGAGTACAGAGGTGTCTGCTCTTGAAATCGCGGACCTATATCGGCGCATACGGCCTCATATCTGATGGCGGACGTTGTCTCTTCATTGTAAAGGCCAGGGGACCATACACGGGCTTGCTTGACCTTCCGGGGGGCGGTATTCAGTTCGGTGAAACCCCTCTGGAGGCTCTTTCGAGAGAGGTGCGCGAAGAGACCGGTCTTAAGGTAATAGCGGCCACAATGTTGGACGTTTTGACAGCCCGGTGTCAGTATATGAATTCGTCAGGTCAAGAAGAGGACTTGAATCACATCGGCATCGTGTATTCGGTAGCTCAATTCGAGGGCCCCACAATAGAGAGCGGGGACGGGGAGGATTCGCTGGGCACATGCTGGGTTGACTTCTCTCACCTTGAGACGGTGAGGCTGAGCCCTTTGGCAGAAATGGCCCTTCTGAGGGCGGGGTTCTTGACGAAACGATGACACTGGTCGCCATGGGGCCACGACCGGAGGGAACTTGACTGCCATCCGGCCTCCGACCGGGATAAAGGATCAAGCAGCGCTTCGTAGAATCGGGTACAATCTACTCATCACGGGCGCGCGATGCGCTCTCACTGACGGGGGCGAGAACAACAATGAAGAAGATCTACAGCGGCAAGACCAAAGATGTAATGCTGCTCGAGGACGGGAATATCCTCCTCAAGTTCAAGGATACAGTAACGGGAACCGGGAATGTCATTGACGCCGGTGCAAACACCGTCATCGGAGAGGTGGCCGGCTGAAAGAGCATTGCTGCGCCCACAGAATCGAAGGGCCGGTAACCTACCTCGTCAATGATCAGCACTTTGGGAGCGATGTAGACTCTCATCCTCCTGTCGAGCCTGTTGTCGGCGTAAGCTCTCTT